>JAPOVS010000084.1 GCA_026708055.1 bacterium
CCGGGTGCGAGCAATGATGTCACCGGAGCAGCCGCCGGCCGACGGTGGCGCGACCAGGGCCGGGGAAGGTCTCGGACAGGGCGGCGGGCCGCCCCCGCCGAGGGTTCGCCGGACACGGGTCGTCCCGACCCGCTGGGTGGACGCCAAACCCGGGCGGCTCAAACGAGTCGCTCTCACCAGCTTCAGCCTCGCGATCATATCGCTGGGGGCGTATCTGAGCATGGCCGCATGGGTATTGCTCGAATCCTCAGGATTGATCGAGTACGAAGATCCCGAAAGCTACAACTCCGGTCAGAGCACCCGCTTTTTTGACGGCACCCTTCTTGCCCTGCTCGGCCCGAGTGTGATACCCGCCGTTCCCGGCGTTGCTGCCTTGCGTTCAAGGCGACGGGAGAAGACGGTGTATCGTCGGTATGCACTGGCTGGTATAATGCTTCCTCCGCTCGGGTTGGCCACTAATATGGTTGTGGCGGTGGCTATATTATTGAGAAACTGGTGACTGCCATGCAAGTCGAAGAGATATTTGGTTTCGCTCGTTTCCATGCGCTTGCGCGATCCCGGTTTGTCGCAGAACATCCCCGTGAGGCCCAACGATTTGGGCCGATTTAGCCCCAAGGCTGTAGCCAGCTCCGTTCGGCGCTGGGACCGCTGGATAGCTTCCGGAAGTTGGAATGTCGCTCGCGACAGCGATGTTCGGACCCTCGCCCTCGTGGGATATACGGTCGGCGTATTTGTTCTTCCCCTCACCTCGGTCTTCGGTCTGCAACTCTTCGGCCTGAAGACCCACCCGGTTCCGACCGCCTGGGGAGTCGATCCGACGGGGTGGCAGAGCGATGTGTTGAGGTATATCGGCTTTCTCATATACAGTTCGACCATGGCGTTTTGCTTCGCCGCAATCACGCTGAGTTACCGTAGCGACAAGCTACGCGAGTATCGATGGCTTTCGTTCTGTGGGCTCTTGTTCTTCAACATCTTCACTATCATCTTGGGAGTGTTCGGCTCCATAGCCCTCTTCGTGCATTGGTCCTCGGGCCGAGACAAGGAAATCACAGTGGAACTCATCGACGACGAGTACGACGAGCCGTGACGAACATACGACAGGGGTGACGACCTGGGAGCAGGGTGCCTGGTGGCGGTAAGACCTCGCCGGACAGCCGCCCGGGAGGTGCTCTCGTCGTAGGAGTCGCCGAGGCGACGGGTGTGCCTCCCGAGTGCTCTGAGCGGCGCTGATTACGCTCCTTGCCGTGAGCGGATTCTACCGGTCACCGTTGCAGGGGGACGGCGAGCCGGGATTCGGGGGTTTCGGCGCGCGCCGCCGCCGCAGCGGTCGCAGCGCCACCCTGGTCGGGGCCGGTGTAGTGCTGTCGCGCCTTTCGGGCGTGGCGCGCGAGGTCGTCCTGGGGGCGTTCCTGGGCACGCGCGCCTCCGCCGATGCCTTCGGGGCCGCCCTGCGCATCCCCAAGCTGCTCCAGAACCTGCTGGGCGAGGGAGCGTTGTCGGCAGCGTTCATTCCCGTGTACGCCCAAGTGCTCGGAGAGGGCGACGAGGAGCGGGCCGGACGACTCGCCGGGGCCGTCGCGGGTCTGCTGGCCGTGCTCACGGGCGGGCTGGTGCTGCTGGCGATCTTCTTGGCCGAGCCGCTCACCTGGATCGTGGCTCCGGGGTTCTCGGGCACCCGGCACGAACTCACCGTCGTGCTGATCCGCATCATGGCCGGCGGGATCGGCCTGATCGTGATGGCGGCTTGGTGCCTCGGCGTGCTGAACGCGCACCGGCGCTTCTTCCTCTCGTATGTGGCGCCGGTGCTGTGGAACGTGGCCATCGTGGGCGCGGTGGCGGCCGCCGGCATCGCCGGCCTGGCCGAGACCGGGATCGCCGAGGCGGCGGCGTGGGGCGTCCTGGCGGGCGGTGCTCTGCAGTTCGCCGTCCAGGTCCCCGTCGTGGTGTCCCTGGTGCCGCGCCTGCGCGTCAGCCTGCGGCTGCGCCTGCACGGCGTGCGCGAGGTGGCGCGGCGGTTCGGACCGGCGGTGGCGGGCCGCGGTGTCGTGACGATCTCGAGCTACGTCGACGTGATCCTGGCGTCGCTGCTGGCCACCGGCGCCATCGCCTACCTGGACCGCGCCCAGGTGCTGTACCTCATGCCCATCAGCGTGTTCGCCCTCTCGGTGGCCGCTGCCGACCTGCCCGAAATGGCCCGCGAGCAGGACAGCCGCGAGCGCATGCACGAGCGCCTCGTGGTCGGCGCCGCCAGGGTGCTGCTGTTCCTGGTCTTCGCCCTCGTGGCGTTCGTGATCTTCGGGCGGTCCATCGTGGGGGCCCTCTACCAGAGGGTGAACTTCACCGCGGATGACACCTACGTCGTTTGGCTGGTCCTGGCGGCGTACAGCCTCGGCATCGTGGCCGCGGGGCTCTCCCGCCTGCTGCAGAACACCTGCTACGCCGCGGGCGACACCAAGGGCCCCGCCCGGATCGCCGCGGTCCGGCTGGTCTTCGCCGCGCTGGGGGGCTTGGTGCTCATGATCCAGCTCGACCGGGTGGCGGTGATCGACGGCGAGCTGAGGCGCCTGGGCGATCTGCCGGCCTTCTGGCTCCTCGACAGCGAGATCCGCCAGGCCGGCGACATTCGCCGGCTCGGGGCGGTCGGCCTGGCGCTGGCCGCGGCGGTCGCCGCCTGGCTGGAGCTGGGGATGCTGCGCCGGCGGATCCACCGCACGCTGGGGCTGCGCCCGCCCTTCGGTCGGCTGGCGGGACGGCTCCTGCCGGGTGCCGTGGCGGCGGGGGTGGTCGGCTTCCTGCTGATGCGGTCCCTGTCCGGGGCCCCGCACCTGCTGACGGCGCCGGTCTGCCTGGTCGCCACCGGGGCGCTGTATCTGCTAGTAGCGAACCTTTGCGGCCAACCGGCTGCCCGCCACCTGCTGCTCCCGCTGCGCCGCCGCCTCTGGGCCGGCCGGCGCCCCTGAGGCCCGTTGCCTGGCTCGCGCCGGCGTCCCGTAGCCTGACGATCCATGGGTCATCGCTTCGCCGGCGTCGGCGTGGTCCGGGACGGGCTCGACGGCGTGCAGTACCTGGCCGATGAGGGCATCGCCGGTGTCGTCTACCTGGCGGACCGGCTGGCCAAGCCGGTCCTGGTGGAGGGACCGGCGGGAACGGGAAAGACGCAACTGGCCAAGAGCACCGCGGAGATGTGCGGGGCCCGTCTCATCCGCTTGCAGTGCTACGAGGGCATCGACGAGGCCAAGGCGCTCTACGAGTGGAACTACAAGAAGCAACTGCTGCGGATCCAGGCGGAGTCGCAGACCTGGGACGAGGTGTCCGATGACATCTTCTCCGAGGAGTTCCTACTCACCCGGCCGCTGCTGGAAGCCATCAGGGCCAGCGAGCCCGTGGTGCTGCTGGTGGACGAGGTGGACCGCGTGGAGGTCGAGACCGAGGCCCTGCTGCTGGAGATCCTGAGCGACTACCAGGTGTCGATCCCGGAGTTGGGCACCATCGAGGCCACCCAGATCCCCCTCGTGTTCCTCACCTCCAACAACACCCGCGAACTCTCCGAGGCCTTGAAGCGCCGCTGCCTGTACCTCTACATCGACTATCCCGACCTGGAGCGGGAGCGGGACATCGTCCTGACCAAGGTGCCCGACATCGGCCAGAGCCTGGCCGACGAGGTGGCACGCATCGTCCGTTCGGTGCGCCAACTGGAGTTGAAGAAGGCACCGTCGGTGTCCGAGACCCTGGACTGGGCGCGCACGCTGGTGCTCCTCGGCGTCGAGCACGTCGACGCCGAGACGGCTGCCGAGACGGTCCACACGCTCCTCAAGTATCGCAGCGACATCGAGAAGGCCCTGAAGGAGTTCTCCGCCGGCGACGCCCGGAGTTCCGGCCTGCCGCGCTGAGCCGCGGCGCAGGTGCTGACCGTGCGGCGGCCCGCAGCCCGGGGCCGACCGTGACGGCGCAGGCGCCCCCGACCGGAGCCGGGACCGCCGAGTCCCCGCTTCTGGCGCTGCTCGGCGGCTTCATCGCGGAGTTGCGTCGCGCCGGCCTGCCGGTGAGCCTCACCGAGCATCTCGACGCCATGGAGGCGGTGCGCCACGTCCCGCTCGACGACCGCGAGGCGTTCAAGTTCGCCCTGGCCGCCACGCTGGTCAAGCACCACGCCCACTGGCGGGCCTTCGAGACCGTCTTCGAGGTCTACTTCTCGTTGCGCGGCGCCGAGTACGAGCCCGGCGACGGTGCCTGGGCCGACGACGTGGATCCTGCCGAACTGCTGGATCCCCGCCCGGAGGGCCTGCCCGGCGGCGAGCCGCTGAGCGACGAGGATCTGGCCCGGCTGCTGTTCGCGGCGTTGCTGCGCGGCGATCAGGCGCAGCTGCGGGCGGTGGCCTGGCGGGCCGTGCAGCGCTACGCCGGCATGGAGCCGGGCCGGCCGGTGGGCGGCACCTACTACCTCTATCGCACGCTGCGCAACCTGGGGTTGGACGACCTGCTGGCGCGGCTCCTGGAGACCATCCAGCAGGAGGCCGAACGACCTCTCACGCCGCTGGAGGAGCGTCTCGAGCGCGACGAGTTGGAGTCGCGCATCGATCAACTGCGCAAGGAGGTGGAGGCCGAGATCCGGCGCCGCCTGGTGGCCGACCGCGGCCCCGAGGCGATGGCCCGGACGCTGCGCAAGCCGCTTCCCGAGGACGTGGAGTTCATGCACGCCACGCGGGAGGAGATGGAGGCACTGCGCAAGGCCATCCACCCGCTGACCCGCAAGCTGGCGGCGCGCCTGTCCCGGCGGCGGCGCCACACCCGGCGGGGCGTGCTGGACTTCCGCAGGACCATCCGGCAGTCGCTGAGCTACGGCGGCGTCCCGGCCGAGCCGCGCTTCCGCTACAAGCGCCCCGCCAAGCCCGAGATCATGGTCATCGCCGACATCAGCGGCTCGGTGGCGGCGTTCGCCCGCTTCACGCTGCACCTCGTGTACGCCATCAGCAGCCATTTCTCCAAGGTGCGCTCGTTCGTCTTCATCGACGGGCTGGACGAGGTCACGAACCTCTTCGAGACGAGCGAGGACATCACCGAGGCGGTGCACAGGGTGAACACCTCCGCGGACGTGGTGTGGGTGGACGGCCACTCCGACTACGGCCACGCCCTAGGGGTGTTCTGGGACCGCTACGGAGCGTCGGTCGGCCCGAAGACCACGGTCATGATCCTGGGCGACGCCCGCAGCAACTACCACGCCTCCGGGTCCTGGGTGATGCGCGAGCTGCACCGCAAGGCCCGGCGGGTCTTCTGGTTGAACCCCGAGCCGTGCTCGTACTGGGACACCGGCGACTCCATCATGAGCGAGTACAGCACTCACTGCGACGGCACTTTCGAGGTGCGCACGCTGCGGCATCTGGAGCGCTTCGTGGAGAAGACCTTCTAGGGCGACCGCGGCGCGCCTCTAAAATGTCCGTGTGGCCCTCGCTGTCCTGCCCGGCGTCGTGATTCGGCGGCGCATCACCGAGGTGTCGCGCCGGCTGGCGCGTTGCCGCCAGGAGTTGCTGGTGGCCGAGGAGCAGCTCGTCCACTTCAGCGACTCCGAGGCGGACGCCCATCTCCGGTCGCTGGTGTCGGAGACGCCGGTCGCCGACCGCGAGTTGCGCACCGCAGCACGCCACGCCGCGGCGATGACCGGTCACCGTGACCGCCTCCAGGCGGAGATCTCCCAGTTGGAGGAACGCCTGGACGATCTGCTGGACCGCCTCTCGAGCAGGAGGAACCCGTGACTGCTGAGCGAACCGTCGGGACGCGCACGCGCGTCCTGATCGCCGAGGACGAGGCCATCATCCGCCTGGACCTGAAAGAGACCCTCACCGCCGAGGGCTACGAGGTGGTCGCCGACAGCGGGCGCGGCGACGAGGCGCTGGCGCTGGTGCGCGAGCTGCGTCCCGATGTGGCCATCCTGGACATCAAGATGCCGGGCAACGACGGCCTCGCGGTGGCCCGAGCGATCAGCGACGAGCGTCTCTGCGCGGTGCTGGTGCTCACCGCCTTCAGCCAGCGCGAGCTGGTGGCGCAGGCCGCCCAGTCGGGCGTCCTGGCGTACCTCGTCAAGCCCTTCGCGGCCGGCGAGTTGGTGGCGGCCATCGAGATCGCCCTGGCTCGCTTCGGCGAGGCGCAAGCGCTGAAGGCCGAGGCGACCGACTATGCCGAGCAACTCCAGACCCGCAAGATCGTCGAGCGAGCCAAGGGCGTGCTCATGGACAACTACGGCTTCCGCGAGGACGACGCCTTCGCCTTCATGCGCAGCACCGCCATGAACCAGCGGCGCCCCATGCGCGCCGTGGCCGAGGATCTGCTGGCGGGCACCCTGTCGGTGGCCTCGAAGCCCGCCGACGAGGGGCGGTGAGGCGCCGCGGCGTGCTCGCGTCGTCGCCCGCCGCCGCCTGAACCCGTGACCGGCCTGCTGCTCATCGACGGGCATTCCCTGGCCTACCGGGCCTTCCACGCGCTCCCCGAAGACCTCAAGACGGCCTCCGGACAGGTCACGAACGCCGTGTACGGCTTCACCTCGATGCTGGTGAACCTGCTGCGCGACCACGCACCGCAGCGGGTCGCGGTGGCGTTCGACCTGCCCGGCCCCACGTTCCGTCACGAGCGCCTCGACAGCTACAAGGCCAACCGGTCGAAGCCGCCGGAGATCTTCCGCGAGCAGCTGGGCCTGCTGCGCGAGGTGCTGGAGGTGTTGGGGGTGCGCACCGTGGAGGCACCCGGTTTCGAGGCCGACGACATCCTGGCAACCCTCGCCACCGAGGCCGCCGACGAGGGCCTGGACGTGGCCGTGGTGACGGGGGACCGCGACGCCTTCCAGCTGGTGGCCGACCCCCACGTCACGGTGCTGTACCCCCGCCGGGGCATGTCGGACCACGTGCGCTACGACGAGGTGGGCATCGAGGCGCGCACCGGCGTGCGGCCCGCCCGCTACGTGGACTATGCCGCCCTGCGCGGCGACACCTCCGACAACCTCCCGGGCGTGCACGGCGTGGGGGAGAAGACGGCTGCCCGGCTCGTCAACGCCCACGGCGGCATCGACGGGATCTACGCGCATCTCGACGTGCAAACCCCCAGGCTGCGGGACTCGCTGCAGGAGGCGGAGCAGGCCGTTCGCCTCAACTGTGAACTCATGGAACTGCGGCGCGATCTGGACCTTCCCGTCACCGTCGGCGACCTGGCCGTGACGCCGTCGGCGACCGAGGAGATCCTCCGCCTGTTCGAGTTCCTGGAGTTCGGCTCGCTGCTGGGGCGGCTGGGCGAGGCCCTGGGCCTGGAGTTCGCGCCCGAGGCGGACGCCGAGGTGCTCGAGGTCGCCGTGGAGCAGCCCGGAGACGTCTCGGGCGCCGTGGCGCGCATCGCCGCCCTGGCGCAGAGCGGTTGGTTGGCCGTCGCGGGGGCGTGGCGCGGCCGGCGAGGCCGGTCGGAGTTCGAGGGACTGGCCCTCATCGGTGCCGACGACGGTCCAGCCGATCCGTCGTCGCGGGCCGATGAGGGCGATGCCGCCCGCAGCGCGGTGTGGATTCCGGGAGACCTCCTGGGCGACGGGGCGCTGGGGGAGGTGCTCAGCGGTCTGTTCGGCGAGGGCGCGCCCGGCTTGGTGGCGCACGACGCCAGAGACCTGATGCGCAGCCTGCTGGCGATCGGCATCGATGTCCGCTCGCTGAGAATGGACACCGCCATCGCCGCCTACCTGCTGGAGCCCTCGCAGTCCGACTATCCCGTCGGGGACCTGCTGGCGCGCTACGCCGGTTGCGCTCTGGCCGGCGACGGCGCCGAGGAGGAGACGCAGGGACGGCTGGCATTCCCCGAGACCGGCGAGGCGCTCCGGACCCGCACCGCGCTCGAGGCCCTGGCCGCGGCCCGCCTGGCCGAACCCCTGCGCGCCGAGCTGCGCGACGGCGGCGCCGAGACGCTGCACGACACGATCGAGGTGCCGCTGGTGCGGGTGCTGGCGCGGATGGAGCACTGCGGCGTGGGCGTCGACAGGGCGGGCCTCGAGACGCTCACCCGCGAGCTCGAGGAGGAGGCCACGCGGCTGCGCGCCGCGGTCGTGGCCGACGCCGGCGAGGAGTTCAACGTCAACTCCCCCCAGCAACTCGCCAGGGTGCTCTTCGAGCGCCTCGGCCTGCCGCCCCAGAAGCGGACCAAGACCGGCTACTCCACCGACGCCGCCACGCTGGAGCGCCTGCGCGGCGAGCACGACATCGTGGAGCACCTGCTGGCCTTCCGGGAGGTGGAGAAGCTGCGCTCCACCTACGGGCACGGGTTGGCGGCCGAAGTGGACCCGCGCACCGGCCGCATCCACGCCTCCTTCAACCAGACGGTGGCCCGCACCGGCCGGCTCTCCTCCGACGCGCCGAACCTGCACAACATCCCGGTGCGCACCGAGACCGGCCGCGCCTTCCGCGAGGTGTTCGTGCCCGCCGCGGGCACTCTGCTGCTGATCGCCGACTACAACCAGATCGAGTTGCGCTGCATCGCCCACCTGGCCGACGACCCGGGGCTCATCGCCGCCTTCGAGGCGGGCGAGGACATCCACACGGCCACCGCGGCGAGAGTCTTCGGGGTCGCGCCCGCTGAGGTGACCACCGAACTGCGATCCAAGGCGAAGATGGTGTCCTACGGCCTGGCCTACGGCATGGAGTCCTACGGGTTGGCCCAGCGCCTGTCGATCCCCACCGAGGAGGCTCAGGTCATCCTGGACGCCTACTTCGGCGCCTTCCCGGCGGTGCGCGACTACATGGACACCGCCGTGGCCCGGGCCCGGGAGTTGGGCTACACCGAGACGCTCTACGGCCGGCGGCGGCCGATCCCCGAACTCCGCTCGGACAACTTCCGGGTGCGCCAGGCCGGCGAGCGCCAGGCCAAGAACGCTGGCATCCAGGGTCTCGCGGCCGACATATTCAAGGTCGCGCTGGTGCACATCGACGGCGCCCTGGAGCGCGACGGCATGGCCAGCCGGCTCATCCTGCAGGTCCACGACGAGGTCATCCTGGAGGTGCCCGACGCCGAGCGCAGTGCCGCCGCCGACCTGGTTCGCCACGAGATGGCCGCCGCCTGCGACCTGCGGGTCCCGCTGGTGGTGGACCTGGCTTTCGGCACCACCTGGGCTGCGGCCAAGGCCTGAGCAGCGCTCCCCGCCGCTCGGGGGACAGATTGCAGTTGGTGGTCGTGCTGTTAGCCTTGCTCCTGCTATCCGGGGCCGGTCGGCCCCACCTCGACGGCTCGCGTCGTCCAGCCCTGTCCACCGAACAAGTGAGAATCCGTGTCCGACCCCGACCTTGACCTGTCCGTATCCGACGACTCAACCCCCGAACCAACTCCCGCTGAAGAGACACCCGAGCCGTCAGCTTCTGCAGAGAGCCCCCCAGCGGAGGAACCCGCCTCCGAGACCGCCGACGAGATGACCGAGGCGTACGAGCCGCGGGAGATAGCGGTCAACGACCTCGACGACGAGGCGTTGGCTGCCGCCTACAGCGCCAGCGTGGTGACTGTCGAGGAAGGCACGATGGTGGTCGGCCGCGTGGTGCGGATCGACAACGACGAGGTGCTCATCGACATCGGCTTCAAGTCCGAAGGGGTCATCCCGTCGCGCGAGCTCTCGATCCGCAACGACGCGGATCCCGGCGACGTGGTGGCGATCCACGAGGAGGTGGAGGCCCTCGTCCTGCAGAAGGAGGACAAGGAGGGTCGCCTCATCCTGTCCAAGAAGCGCGCCCAGTACGAGCGTGCCTGGGGCAACGTGGAGGAGGTCAAGGCCGCCGGCGGGGTCGTCTCGGGAACCGTCATCGAGGTTGTCAAGGGCGGGCTCATCGTGGACATCGGCCTGCGCGGCTTCCTGCCCGCCTCGCTCGTGGACCTGCGGCGGGTGCGTGACCTGCAGCCCTTCGTGGGCAGCAAGGTGGAGGCCAAGATCATCGAACTCGACAAGAACCGCAACAACGTGGTGCTGTCGCGCCGGGCGTGGCTGGAGGAGACCCAGAAGGAGCAGCGCGAGGAGTTCCTGGACAACCTGAAGCCGGGCGAGGTCCGGCGGGGTGTCGTCTCCTCGGTCGTGCCGTTCGGGGCCTTCATCGACCTCGGCGGGATGGACGGCCTGGTGCACGTCTCGGAGCTGTCGTGGCGCCACGTGGACCACCCCAGCTCGGTCGTCTCGGTGGGCGACGAGGTGGACGTGCAGGTGCTCGAGGTGGATCCCAGTCGCGAGCGCATCAGCCTCTCCCTGAAGGCCACCCAGCAGGATCCCTGGCAGGAGTTCGCCGCCACCCACCGGGTCGGCGAGCTGGTCTACGGCCGGGTCACCAAGCTGGTGCCCTTCGGCGCCTTCGTGCAGGTGGGCGAGAGCATCGAGGGGCTCACCCACATCTCGGAGATGTCGGCGCACCACGTGGAGGTGCCCGAGCAGGTCGTCACGCCCGGCGAGGAGCTCTGGGTGAAGATCATCGACATCGACCTCCAGCGCCGGCGCATCAGCCTGTCCATCAAGCAGGCCGCCGAGGGCGGCGTGGTGTCGGCCGAGTTCCAGGAGGCCTTCGGCGAGCATGCCTTCGACGAGGAGGGCAACTACCTGGGCATCGAGGCAGAGGGCGAGCCGGCCGAGGCCGCCGAGGACTTCGGCGACGAGGCGGAAGCGGCCGAGACCTACGAGGCCGTCGCCCCTGCCTGAGGGCGACGCGGCCGGCGCTCGATGATCGAGGTCGGCCTCACCGGCTGCATCGGCTCCGGCAAGTCCACCGTTGCCGCCGCACTGGTTGAGCGGGGTGCCGTCCTGCTGGACGCCGATGCCATCGTGGCCGAACTGCAGCAACCGGGTCGCCCCGTGCTCGAGCAGATGGTGGCGCACTTCGGGCCCTCGATCCTGCGGCCCGACGGGCACTTGGACCGCGGCGCCGTTGCCGCTCTCGTCTTCGAGGATCCGCACGAATTGGCGGCGCTGAACGTCATCGTGCATCCGGCGGTGCGCGCCGAGATGGCGGCCCGACGCCGGGAACTGGCCGGCAGCGACGCCGTGATCGTGGCAGACATCCCGCTGCTGGCCGAGGCGGGGCCCGAGCGGCGGGAGGGCTTGGCGGGCGTCGTCGTCGTCGACGTCGAACCCGAGACCGCCGTGCAGCGCCTCGTGGCGGGGCGCGGCCTGACGGCGGACGAGGCGCGGGCACGGCTGGTTCGTCAGGCCACCCGCGCCGAGCGTCTGGGGTTGGCGGACTTCGTGATCGACAACAACGGCACGCTCGGCCAGCTGGAGGAGCAGGTGCACCGCTGCTGGACGTGGATCGGCTCGCTGCGGGGCCCTGCCGCCGGGTAGACGCCTGCTCCGGGACCCGAGCGCTGGCTAGGGTCGTCTCGTGACCCCGCGCGCCGACCTCGTAGCCTCGCGCCGCCACACGCCGTTCCGCATGGTGGCCGACTTCCGGCCCGCCGGTGACCAGCCGGCGGCCATCGCCGGGCTGTCCGAGGGCATCGGCAGCGGCGAGCGGTTCCTCACGCTGCTGGGCATCACCGGCTCGGGCAAGAGCGCCACCATGGCCTGGACCATCGAGCAGGTGCAGCGGCCGACCCTGGTGCTGGCGCCGAACAAGTCGCTCGCCGCCCAGCTGGCCAACGAGCTGCGGGAGTTCTTCCCGCACAACCGGGTGGAGTACTTCGTCTCCTACTACGACTACTACCAGCCCGAGGCGTACATGCCGGCCAGCGACACCTACATCGAGAAGGACGCCTCCATCAACGACGAGATCGAGCGGCTGCGGCACTCCACCACCTCGGCGCTGCTGACCCGCCGCGACGTGGTCGTGGTGGCGTCGGTGTCCTGCATCTACGGCCTCGGCGGGCCCGACGAGTACCAGAACCAGCTGCTGGTGCTGCGCACCGGCGAGTCCTACGACCACCGGGCCATCCTGCGGCGCCTCGTGGACATGCAGTACGAGCGCAACGACACCAACCTGGCGCGGGGCCGTTTCCGGGTGCGCGGCGACACCCTGGAGGTACGCCCCGCCTATGAGGAGAACGTGGTCCGTGTGGGCCTGTTCGGTGACGAGGTGGAGCGGATCACCGTGCTCGACCCGGTCACCGGCGAGCGGCTCGACAGCCTCGACGAGATGATCCTCTTTCCCGCCAGCCACTACGTGACCACCCCCGAGCGCCTGCAGGCCGCGGTCGGGCGCATCGAAGGCGAGCTGGCCGAGCGGCTGGGGTACTTCGAGTCGACGGGGCGGCTGCTGGAGGCGCAGCGCCTGCGCATGCGCACCACGTACGACCTGGAGATGCTGCAGGAACTCGGTTACTGCAACGGCATCGAGAACTACTCGGCGCCCATCGATGGGCGAGGCTCCGGCGAGGCCCCGTTCACCCTTCTGGACTACTTCCCCGAGGACTACCTCACCGTGATCGACGAGTCGCACGTGGCGGTGCCGCAGTTGCACGGGCAGTACGAGGGCGACCGCAGCCGCAAGCTGACCCTCATCGAGCACGGCTTCCGCCTGCCCTCGGCGGCGGACAACCGGCCGCTCACCTTCGACGAGGTCTTCGGGCGGGTCGGCCAGGTGGTGTTCCTGTCGGCCACGCCCGGGTCCTACGAGCTGTCGGTGTCGGACCGCGTCGTGGAGCAGATCGTGCGCCCCACCGGGCTGGTGGATCCCGAGGTGGTGGTGAAGCCGACGAAGGGTCAGATCGACGACCTGCAGGAGCTGATCCGCCAGCGGGTGGCCGCCGGGGCGCGGGTCCTGGTCACGACCCTCACTAAGAAGATGGCCGAGGACCTCACCGAGTACCTGCTGGAGATGGGCGTGCGGGTGCGCTACCTGCACAGCGAGGTGGACACGCTGGCCCGCATCGAGATCCTGCGCGACCTGCGGCTCGGGCACTTCGACGTGCTGGTGGGCATCAACCTGCTGCGCGAGGGCCTGGACCTGCCGGAGGTGTCGCTGGTGGCGATCCTGGACGCCGACAAGGAGGGGTTCCTGCGCAGCGAGACCTCGCTGGTGCAGACCATCGGCCGCGCCGCCCGCAACGTCGACGGCGAGGTGGTGATGTACGCCGACGTGGTCACCGATTCGATGCGCCGGGCCATCGAGGAGACCAACCGTCGCCGGGCCCGCCAGCAGGCCCACAACGCCGCCCACGGCATCAGCCCGCAGACGATCCGCAAAGCCGTGACCGACATCCTGGCGCTCATCCGCCCGGAGGAGACGGCGCCGGTTCCGCAGCGCCAGCGACACGAGCGGCGCGGGCGCCGTGGCGTGGCCGGCGTTGCCGAGGGCCTCGACGTCTCGACCGACGATCTGCCGCGGCTGATCGCCGCGCTTACCGAGGAGATGCAGGCGGCATCGGCCGACCTGCGCTTCGAGTACGCGGCCCGCCTGCGCGACGAGATCAACGAACTGCGCCGGGAAATGCGCGACATCGCCGGGGCCCACGCCGTCGGCGCCTGAGCAACAGCGGTTTTCACCAGGTTTTCCACAGCCGGGGACACCTCCGGTGCGGCGCTCCGGCACCTACGCTGGACCCATGAGCGATCGGCTGGTCATACAGGGAGCGCGCGAGCACAACCTGCGCGACATCACCCTGGAACTGCCGCGGGATCGCCTCATCGTCTTCACGGGCATCTCCGGCTCGGGCAAGTCCTCGCTGGCGTTCGACACGATCTACGCCGAGGGCCAGCGGCGCTACGTGGAGTCGCTCTCGGCCTACGCCCGGCAGTTCCTGGGCCAGATGGACAAACCCGACGTGGACTTCATCGCCGGGCTCTCGCCGGCCATCTCCATCGACCAGAAGAGTGCCTCCCGGAACCCGCGCTCCACCGTCGGCACCATCACCGAGGTCTACGACTACCTCCGCCTGCTGTTCGCCCGCGTGGGGGTGCCGCACGACCCCGAGACCGGCGAGCCGCTGGTCCGCCAGACGCCGCAGCAGATCGTGGACAGGGTGCTGCGCCTTCCCACCGGCACGCGCTTCCAGGTCCTGGCCCCGGTGGTCCGGGGTCGCAAGGGCACCTACGAGACGCTGCTGGCGGAGTTGGAGGCGGAGGGGTACGTGCGGGCCCGCGTCGACGGCGAGCTGTACGAACTCGCCGACGTGGCCGGCACCGACGCCGAGGGTCGGCCCCGCCTGGATCTGGCCCGCTACGAGATGCACGACATCGAGGTGGTCGTGGACCGGCTCGTCTGCCGGGAGGGGATCGAGAGGCGCCTCACCGATTCGGTGGAGGCCGCGCTGCGACTGGCCGACGGCGTGGTGCAGATCGAGGTGGTGTCGCTCGGGGGGGCGTCCCCTGAGCTTGCGCTCGACGTGGAGCCGGGCGAGGTCCTGACCTTCTCCCAGCACCTGGCCCGGCCCAGCGACGGCAAGTCCTTCGAGGAACTGGCCCCGCGCAACTTCTCGTTCAACTCGCCCTACGGTGCCTGCCCGCACTGCGACGGTCTCGGCACCCGCTTCGAGGTGGACCCCGACCTGGTGGTGCCTGACCCGTCGCTCAGCCTGGCCGAGGGAGCGCTCGCGCCCTGGAGCAGCGGCCACAGCCAGTACTACGAACGGTTGCTGGAGTCCACGGCGGAGGAACTCGGCGAGGATTTCGGCGCCCCCTGGGAGACGCTCGCCCCCGCCTCGCAGAAGGTTTTCCTGTACGGCGGGCTGGGCCGGCGGGTGCAGGTGCGCTACCGCAACCGCTACGGTCGCACCCGCAGCTACAACGCCCGCTTCGAGGGCGTCATCCCGAATCTCCAGCGCCTGCACTCCGAGACCGGCTCCGACAACCGCCGCCAGCAGATCGAGGGCTACATGCGCGAGGTGCCCTGCAACCACTGCGGCGGCGCACGCCTGCGTCCCCTGCCGCTGGCGGTCACCATCGACGGGCGCAACATCGACGACGTCTGCACGCTGTCCATCCGGGACGCCGCCAGGCTGTTCGACGAGATCCGGCTCAGCGAGCGCGACGCTCTCATCGCCGATCAGGTGCTGAAGGAGCTGCGCTCCCGGCTGGGCTTCCTTCTCGACGTGGGGCTGGACTACCTCACCCTGGCGCGCTCGGCCGGCACGCTGTCGGGGGGCGAGGCGCAGCGCATCCGGCTGGCCTCGCAGATCGGCAGCGGCCTGGTGGGCGTGCTGTACGTGCTGGACGAGCCCTCCATCGGGCTGCACCAGCGCGACAACGCCCGGCTGCTGGACACGCTGCTGCGGCTGCGCGACCTACCCAACACGGTGATCGTCGTCGAGCACGACGAGGAGACCATCCGCACCGCCGACCATGTGGTGGACATCGGGCCGGGCGCCGGCAGCCACGGCGGCGACATCGTGCACAGCGGCCCCGTCGAGGCGCTGCTGCGCAACGAGGAGTCGCTCACCGGGCAGTACCTCAGCGGGGAGCGCGAGATCCCGGTCCCGCTGCTGCGCCGCCCGCCCGGCGACGACTGGCTGGTCGTGCGCGGGGCGCGCGAGCACAACCTGGACGACCTGGACGTGGAGATCCCCCTGGGCTGCTTCGTGGCGGTGACCGGGGTGTCGGGCTCGGGCAAGAGCACGCTCGTGAACGACATCCTCTACCGGGCGCTCATGCAGAAGGTGTACCGCTCCCGGATGGTGCCCGGGCGCCACCGCGGCATCGACGGGGTCTCGGCGCTGGACAAGGTCATCAACATCGACCAGCAGCCCATCGGTCGCACGCCACGCTCCAATCCGGCCACCTACACGGGCGTGTTCGACCACATCCGCAAGCTGTTCTCGCGCACCAACGAGGCCCGGGTGCGGGGCTACCTGCCGGGGCGGTTCTCCTTCAACGTGTCCGGCGGCCGCTGCGACGCCTGCTCGGGCGACGGCAACATCCGCATCGAGATGCACTTCCTGCCCGACGTGTACGTGCCGTGCGAGGTCTGCGGGGGCGCCCGCTACAACCGCGACACCCTCGACATCGCGTTCAAGGGACGCAACATCGCCGAGGTTCTGGCCATGTCGTGCGAGGAGGCGCTGGAGTTCTTCGCCAACCAGCCGGCCATCGCCCGGCACCTGCGCACGCTCGTGGACGTGGGCCTGGGCTACATCCGCCTCGGCCAGCCGGCGCCCACCCTCTCCGGCGGCGAGGCGCAGCGGGTGAAGCTGGCCAGCGAGCTGGCCAAGCGCTCCACGGGCCACACCATCTACCTGCTGGACGAGCCCACCACCGGCCTGCACTTCGACGACATCCGCAAGCTGCTCGGGGTGCTCGGCAGGCTGACCGACGCCGGCAACACCATCCTGGTGATCGAGCACAACCTCGACGTCATCAAGACGGCCGACTGGATCATCGACCTCGGCCCCGAGGGCGGCGACGGCGGCGGCCGCATCGTGGCCGAAGGCCCCCCCGAATTGGTGGCCAAGCACGAAGAGAGCCACACCGGCCGCTTCCTGCGCCGCGTGCTGGCGTAAATCGTCGGACTGAGGCTGTCTATGGGGTGCGGGGTTCGTTGGCGCTCCAGCAGTCGATGGTCCCCTCGGGGCGGATGCCGCAGGTGTGGTAGGCGCCGGCGCTGACAGCGGTGAACGGCCCGGGAAGGGGGTCGGCGCGGGAGTCGCGCCATTGGTCCCAGATGTACGTGCTCCAGAGGGTGAAGTCGTTCTCGATGTAGTCGCCGAAGCTGTTGCCGTGGGGGGGCCAGCAGTGGAGGGTTCGGTCGGGGCGGATGCCGCAGGTGTGTCGGGTGCCGGCGTCGATGGCGGTGAAGGTGCCGCTGGGGGCGGTGTGTGGGCTGTCGGTTTCGTCTCGGATGGTGAGGCCCCAGCAGGCGACGGTACCGGTGGGGCGGAGCGCGCAGGTGCCGAATCTGCTCGCGGTGATGGTCGTGTAGGCACCGTCGGGGGTCGGTCTGTCGGCGGGTGTTGTCGCCCCAGCAGGCGACGGTGCCGTTGGCGCGTCGCGCGCAGGTGTGCCTCCCACCGGCGCTGAGCTCGTCGAACGTCCCGGCCGGCGCGGTGGCTTGGCCTTGGTGGTCGTTGCCCCAGCAGGCCACCGAGCCGTCGAGGCGCAGGCCGCACGCATGGCGGCCTCCCGGCGCGAGATGGCCGAAAGTCCCCGCGGGTACGTGCGAGGTGTCGTAGACCGGCCACCAGCGAGCGTCACCCCACAGAAAGTGGTCGGGTTCGCTCGTGAAGTCCAGCAGGAACACTTCGCGCGGCTCGTGAGCCGTGGGATACCAGCAGTCGACGCTGCCGTCGGTGCGCAGCCCGCAGGTGCGCTCGCGGTCCGACGCGATCTGCGTGAACGTTCCCGACGGCGCAGCAGGGGGGTCGCGTTCGGGTCGCGCATATTCGGCCAGAGTGTGGATGGCGCCTCCCCAGCACGCGGCGCGGCCGTCGGCTCGCAGTCCGCAGTTGTGTGCTTTGCCGGCGCTGAGAGCCACGAACTCGCCCGCCGGAGGGGAGGACAGGCCTCCATAGTCGTCGCCCCAGCACTCGACTGCGCCGTTCGGGCGGATGCCGCAGGTGTGCTGCCGGCCGGCGGACACCGCCGAGAACCTCCCGCCCGGCGGGTCGTCGGGCCACGAGGGCGGATCAGGGTCGAGCATTCCATGGTAATTGTGCCCCCAGACCAACGCTTGACCCCAGCAACTCACCGCGCCGTCCAGCCGTACACCGCATTTGTATGTGTCCCCCGATGTGATCGTCGTGAAGTGGCCGTCGGGAGCGTCGTCGGATGTGCCGCAGTCGAGTCGGGCGTCGGGGCGGATTCCGCAGCCTCCGCTGAGGGCGATGAACGGCCCCGCCCGACTGCCGCTGAATTCGCCCCAGCACGTCATTGTTCCGTCGGTGCGGATGGCGCAGGGGATACCGGATTCCAGGGCGATGAAGGTTCCTTGGGGCGGTGAGGCCCGCCCTCCGCTGTTGCTTCCCCAGCAGTGGATCGTGAGGTCGCCGCGCAGCCCGCACACGCTCCGGGATCCCACGCTGATTTCCACGAACCTGCCGCGGTCCGCGTCGCCGAGAGGCGCGGTCGGCGCGGGTTCGCCGGCGGCAGTGAGCACGACGGGTGTGGCGTAGGCCCAATCGTCTGCGCCGAGGGTGGCGTAGTCCAGCTGCGTTTCGCGTGGGTGGGCTGTGGTTCCGCTGGCGGTGAGGAGCGCGAGTTCGAGTTTCCCGCCCTCGACGCGGTGGGCCTGGATGCGCACCGTGGAGACGCCCGTCTCGGCGGGGCCGATGGGTGTGCTGGTCCACCAGTCGCCGATGGTGGCGTTGGGGTAGTCGAAGAGGTGGTCTTGGGGCTGCCAGTTCAGGGCGGTGGCGTTGACCCGCGCGCTGACCTCCACCGCCCCGCCGGCAGCGAGTCGCGCCCGCGGCTCCAGGTAGACGCGGTCGACCAGAACCCCGCCGCCGTCGCCGTCGGGCACCCGGCCCGGCGGTCGGGCCTGCACCGAGCCCCCGCCGAGCACAGCCGCCAGCACCGGGTCGTCGGCGACACCGGGCGGCCACTGGCACGCCGAGGCCACCAGCGCGGTGACGGCGGCGTAGGGGGACCGGCGGCTGCGGCCGCCGCCGGCGGAACGGCCCCGGCGCCGCACCCCGACCGAGCCACCGGGGGCGCCGGCGTTCCCCGTGCCGCCGCCGGGATCGTGCGGACTGCTCTTCACAGTGGGCCTATGGTCCATGCCGCGGCTCCGGTCGCTCGTCGCGAACCCATCGCCGGCCGTGAAGGCGCTGGGACGATGTCACTCGCCTGTGCCGTAACCGCCGGCTCTGAAGCCTATGGCACCAGCACAACGGCAACCAGCGGCCCACAGGACTTGTCATTGACGTCGAGAACCTCCACATCGCCCAAGACCGACCGAAAGGCCCCTATGTCGGGTTGGGCGGCATGGGGGGTTGGTGCCGGCTCCGGGCAAGCTGGATATCCTCGGTGGCCGCGACCAGCAGGACGCGCTCGGGGCCTCGCAGCGGCGATGGCGCGCGACGGTCCACCTTCTGCGACGTCTGGACGTCTATGTTGCGCGCATGCCGGTGGCTTCTCCCAGGAATCCGGCGCGCCGGCGCCGACCGGGCGAGGTGCGTGACGCGATCGAGCGCGCTCTCGCGGAGGCCGGCGGTCCGCTTCTTGTGAGGGAGATCTGTGCAGCAGTTGCCGTTCGATTGGGGGGCGGGGTCCCGGCCTCGTCGGTCCGTAGCTATCTCAACCTCAACGCCGGCGACGGGAAGCCCTTCGAGCGGGTGCGACGTGGCGTCTGTCGGGTCGCCTGAGACGCTCGAGCGCGTCGGCGCCGCGCCGGTTGGGTCGCCGGCTGTCCGGTGCGGTCGCGCCTTGTTGTTCCGGGCCGACTGTCTGGACTGGCTGGCGGGGCGCGCCGTCGAGTCGGTGCACGGGGTGGTGACGGACCCGCCGTACGGGCTCGTGGAGTACAGCGCCCTCCAGCAGGAGAAGCTCCGCAACGGCCGCGGCGGGGTGTGGCGTCTGCCGCCGGCCTTCGACGGCCACCGGCGTTCTCCGGTGCCGCGGTTCACGACCCTCACCGATGCCGACATCGGCGGTCTGCGGTGCTTCTTCGGGCGCTGGGCCGGGCTGCTGCTGCCGGTGCTGGTGCCGGGAGCGCACGTTCTGGTCGCCTCGAATCCCCTTGTCTCCCATCACGTCGCGGCGGCTGTTTGCGGAGAGGGCTTCGAGCGCCGCGGCGAGGTCGTGCGCCTCGTGATGACCATGCGCGGCGGCGACCGGCCGAAGAACGCCCACGAGGAGTTCCCCGGC
Source organism: bacterium (assembly GCA_026708055.1). NCBI lineage: Bacteria > bacterium. Next base: position 19,712 of record JAPOVS010000084.1, read on the forward strand.
GTGACGGTGATGCCGCGGTCCCGCTGGGAGCCCTGGTTGCTGTTCCGCAAGCCGGTCCGGGGGCGTGTGCGGGACAATCTCAGCGAATGGGGCACGGGCGGGCTTCGGCGGATCTCCGAGGAGCAGCCGTTCGCCGACGTGATCGCCTCGGCGCCGACCCGGCCCGCCGAGCGGCGGCTGGCCCCGCATCCCAGTCTGAAGCCGCAGGCGTTCCTGCGCCAGGTCGTGCGGGCGATCCTGCCGTTGGGAACGGGTATCGTGCTGGACCCCTTCGCCGGCTCGGGCTCGACGCTGGCCGCGGCCGAGCACGTCGGCTACGAGAGCATCGGCATCGAGTTCGACGCCGCGTACGTGGAACTCGCCAGGGGGGCGATCCCCCTGCTGCGCGACTACGAGGCGGAACCGCCCACCGCCCGGTCCAGGTAGACCCAGCCCCGGCGTAGCTTGCCGACGCCGGCTTGGTGAAGCGTGGCTGTACGAGTCCCCAGTTCGCCGCGCTCGTTCCGCCGGAAGTCATCAGGTGTGACGTGGGCGAGGTACACCTCGGTGAACTGTAAGGGTTCTCGTTCGACCGCGGGCTCGGTCTCGTTGTCGATCCGGTAGACGAAGACACAGAACCATTGCTCGCGTGCACCGTGCGTGTCGACGGCTCCGCCCTTCTTCAGCGTTGATTTGACCTCGACGCCCTTCTCTCCTGACTTCACTGCGTCGTTGGGATAGACGCCCTGCACGACGAGATCGGGGTGCCCGTTGTGGTACCGGTTCTGCACGAGAGTCCGGGCGTGCGTCGCCAAGCTCGCTGTCAGCATGTCCGAGAGCGTCCCGGACAGATTCGCCTTTCTGAGTGTGTCCTCGAGCCGGCCGAGTCCCTTGCCGGTGAGGTGGACGTTGACGTCGTGGAAGAAGTCGTAAACGTCCTGCATCGCGGACTCGAAGTCGAGGATGCGCAACTCGTAGGGAAGGGCAACGTACGGGTTGAAGCCCGCGGCATTGACCAGTTGGCGTTCGATGACCATCGGGCAACGATATGGCCGCAGCGCCTGCCGTCGGAATCGAACGCGTTGTCCGGCCGTTTGCCCGCTGGCCGGCGGTGTACTTGAATGTTCCCGTTACGGTGCCTCGGGAAACCGCGCGTGCCAGTTCCATAAGCGCGGGCGCCGGCCGGACCGCAACGATCCGGAAGGTGCCTCACCACGACCCAACCCACAGGGGGAGAGACCACATGACACGTAGACGCAAGAGCCGTTGGCTCGTGATTCCGCTGCTGGCCGCGCTGGCCGTACTGGCGGCGTCGTGCGCCGACACGAGTGCGGCTGACGACGCGCTTGCCGAGGCCCAGGCGGCCCGGGCCGACGCGGCAGCGGCACAGTCGGACGCGGCGGCCGCGCAGGCCGACGCTGCCGCGGCGAACAACAGGGCGGACGCCCTCGAGGCCGAGACAGCGGCCGCCAACGCCGCTGCCGCCGCAGCGCAGGCCGCTGCGGACGCGGCCAGCGCGGCGGCGGATCTGGCACAGGCCACCGCCGAGGGCAACGTCGAGGCTGTTGCCGCCGCAGAAGCGGCCCTGGCAGCCGCGTCGGCGACGGCCGAGGAGGCGCAGGCGTTCGCCGCGCAGGCGCAGGAGGAGGCAGCCGCGGCGCAGGCCGAGGCAGCCGCCGCACAGGCTGAGGCCGAAGCGGCGCAGGCCGAGGCAGCCGCGGCGCAGGCCGAGGCCGAGGCCGCGGGCGAGGAGGCCACTGCCGCCCAGGAGGCGCTCGAATTCGCAACCGACCAGCTCGCAGCCGCGCAGGCGGCCGCCACCGAGGCCGGTGGCGACCTGCCGTTCACGCATGTCCTCAGGGACGGCAGCGACTTCGTGCTGAACGAGCGCATCGCCCGCAAGATCCGGACCGGAGAGCCGGTCAACTACCTGTTCTCCTACCAGTCCTCGGGCATCGCGCTGTTCTCCGACCAGTACGAGGCGGGCTTCCGGGCCACGCAGCAGGACGCCTACCGGATCTACCCCATGAACTTCACGGTCGTGGCGCCGGTGACGTCTCCCTTCGACATCCAGGAGCAGATCGCCCAGATCGAGGCGCAGGTCGCCGTCGATCAGGTCGACTGCCTGTCGATCGAGCCGGCTGACTCCAACTCCTTCACGGAGCTCACCAACCGGCTCCTCGCCGACGGCATCCCCGTGTTCACCGTGGGCCTCACGACGAACGGCAACGAGTTCACGAACTTCACCCAGGTGCCGTACAACGAGGGCCGCCAGGCCGCGGAGCTCTCCGTGGAGTTCATGCGGGAGAACGGGTACGAGTGGGACACCTTCATGGTTTCCGGCGGTGACCCGACGCAGTTCTGGGCCCAGGGCCGGATGACGGGGTTCTACGACCGCATCCTGGAACTGCTCCCCGACGCCGAGTTCCTGACCACTCCCGAGAACGGGATCCAGGTCGGCGGCGGCGGCTACGACCCGGGCATCAGCTACGACGACTACTCGGCGATCCTGGTCGGCAACCCCGAGCTGGACTTCATCGAGAACGTGGACATCGGCGCCGAGCACGCCAACCGGGCGATCATCGACGGTGGCCGCGAGGGCGAGGTGTTCACGATCGGCTGGAACGTCAGCTACGGCCAGCTCGACGGCGTCGAGCGGGGCATCCAGGTGGCGGCGCTCGACCAGCGCTGGTCGGAGCAGGCCGGCTTCGGCGCCATCGCCTGCGCCGAGTTCCTGGCCAACGGCCGGATCCTGCCGAACACCCAGACGCTGCTCCCGATCCAGAAGGAGCAGGTCGAGGCGGCACGCCGCGACCTGGACCTGATCCTCGGCGGCTAGCACTCTGACATCCATGTGATGGGAGGAGGGATCGGATCCCTCCTCCCATCACGACGTTCCCGAGGCTGATCACCCAGGGGGAAGTCGCGTGAGCAACGACACGAACGACGCAGGGAACACGGTGTCCGAGGAGCCTCGCGGCCGGGTTCTCCCGCGGCTCGGGGGGCTGGGCCTGCAGCGCGTCGGCGGGCTGCTGGCGGCGGTCGTCATCGCGGGGTTCATCTTCGCCGTCTGGTCGGACTGGCTGTTCCTCAAGACGGGGAACCTGGTCGTGATGATCAGATTGATGGGCGTGCTCGGCATCATCGGCCTCGGTCTGCTGGTCGTTCTCCTGGTCGGTGAGATCGACCTGTCGTTCTCTGCGCTGGCGGTTCTTTCTGCCGTCGTCATGGGGAAGATGTGGGTCGAACTCGGCTATCACATCGCAATCGGGATCCTGGTTGCATTCGCCGTCGCCATCGGCGTGGGCCTGTTCAACTCCTTCTTCGTGAACGTGGTCAAGGTTCCGTCGTTCATCGTGACTTTGGGATCCAACACACTCGTTTTCGGGTTCACCCTGCTCATCAGCAGGAACACGCCGATCCTGGCGCAGAAACTGCCGCCGGACCCGGAGGAATGGCAGGTACGCGGCGGCGATTACGTCGACGCCGCCGAGTACACGTTCTTCCGGGCGCTGGCCAGCAACTACGCGCTGCCCGGCCGCTTCCCACTCCAGGTGGTCTGGCTGGCGGGCTTCGCGATCGTGTTCGGCATCCTGCTGTCGCGCGGCGTGTTCGGCTTCAGGATGAAGGCCATCGGCGGCAACGAGCAGGCGGCGGTTCTGGCCAAGCTGCCCGTCCGCCGCTACAAGACGCTGGCCTTCATAATCTGCGCCGTCATGGCGGCCGTGGGTGGCCTGCTGGACTTCTCCTTCATCTCCCAGGTACAGCCCAACCAGGGTGGCGTCTACCTGTTCCCGGTGTTCACGGCCGTCATCGTCGGCGGTGCGAGCCTGTCGGGAGGGCGCGGCACCGTCTCGGGCACCCTCCTGGGCGCCCTTCTGCTGGCCGTCATCTCCAACGGCCTGGCCCTCAACGCAACAGGCGCGTTCGTGCAGCAGATGTGGCTGGGTACGGTCACGATCGGCGCGGTCGTGCTGGATCAGTGGACGCGGAGTCGCCAGCGGAGCGAGTCGCTGGGCGCCGGACTGCGAGATCTGGGCAGGCGACTCGGTCTCCTGAGGTGAGTAGCAGGCGATGACGGCTGTGGTCTCCGGCGAGAGCATCGTCATCGAGGGGCTGCACAAGCGCTACGGCGACACCGTCGCGCTCGACGGGCTGGACATCACCGTGCAGCCCGGCGAGATCCTGGGCATCGCGGGGCCCAACGGTTCGGGCAAGAGCACGATGGTCAAGACGCTGGCGGGCGAGGTGATCGCCGACCGGGGACGCGTCCTGCTGGACGGCGCCGAGCGCGACGCCGCGGATCTGGCCGCCCAGGTGACGATCGTGCACCAGGAGCCGCAGGTCTTCCTGAACCTGACGGTTGCGGAGAACCTGCTCGTCGGCAGGGAGCACAGGAAGATCCTGAACCGGCGCATCGATGCCGCCGAGTCCGAACTGCTGGCGGACATGGGTCTGAGCGCACACACCGACACGCCTCTCGAGCATCTCCCCCTGGCGGCGCAACAGCGCACCGAGATCGCCCGCGCCCTGGCGCAGGATGCCCGCATCTTCCTGTTCGACGAGCCCAACTCGGCTCTGACAGAGGAGGAGTCCGAGGATCTCTTCCGCCGTATGCACGACCTGGCCGACTCCGGGCGCCTGGTGATCCTGGTGTCGCACCGGTTGCACGAACTGGTGGTGCATGCCGACCGGGTGGGGATGATCATCGACGGCCAGTGCCGGGTGATTTTGACCGGCGACGACCTGACAGAGGAACGGGTCGCCCGCGAGCTTGTCGTCGGCGTGTCGCGAGATGCGGTGGATGGCGGCGAGGTTTTCTCTGAAGGTGCCGCCGCGGCGCGAGCCGACAGCGAGGACGGTCCGGTCGCCCTGCGGCTCTCGGGCTGGACGCACCGCGACGGCGGATTCTCCGACATCGACATGTCGGTGGGACGCGGCGAGATCGTGGCCATCTCCGGTGTGGAGGGATCCGGGGCCCGCGCACTGGTCCACTCGCTGGCGGGCTTCGCCCCGGCGACCGGCACGCTGCAAGTCGGCGTGGACAGCACCACCGAGACGAACGGCGACGGCAAGAGCACCAAGGCCGCCACCGAGCAGGTGGGGTTCGTGGGGGCGAACCGGGCCGAGAACCTCTTCTTCAACCTCTCGGTGGGCGAGAACCTGCTGTCCCGCCTCACCGTCGACATCAGTGACCGGCTGGGGTTGCTGCATCCCCGGACGATGCGGGACGCGGCCGAGCACCTCGCCGACCAGTTCCAGGTCAAGGCCGGCTCGGTGGACGATCCGATGGGATCGCTCAGCGGCGGCAACCAGCAGAAGGTGGTCATCGGTGCGGCCACCGCCACCCGCCCGAAGGTCCTGGTCCTGGAGGAACCCACGCGCGGCGTCGACGTGGGCAGCAAGTCCGAGATCTACCGGCTGCTGCGCCAGTACGCCGATCCGGAAGGTCAGCTGGGGCTCCCGGGGATGGAGGGCCACGGCGAGGCCGTCGTCCTGTACTGCACCGAGGACGCCGAGATCTTCGAGGTCGCCGACCGGGTCTACGTGATCGCCCAAGGTCGCATCTCCGGCGAGCTGACCCTCTCGGACTACGACGACGTGGAGTCCTTCGCCGCCGACCGAGTGCGCCTCGAAGCCGGCGGCTAGCGGCGCGGCTCCGCAGTGGTTGCGTCAGGCGGCGCACCGCGCGTATAGGGTCAGTTCTCTGGGGACGAGACGCTCGGCGATCGGGTCCACCGTCAGGGCGAGGCCCTCGAGGGTGTAGGCACCCAGCAGGGGCGGGGATCCGTCCTCCCCGAAGACCACCAAGGTCGTGACGCTTTCGCCGTCGATAGTTGCCCGCGCTTCGCCGATGTCCGCATCGATGAGCCGCCCGTCGGCGAGTTGCAGTCTGCGCTTGAAGAGGGGCTTGACGCCGAGTTCGCGCAGGAGGGAGGTGGGCAACTGCGTGTAGAAGGCTCCGGTGTCGACAGTCGCCTCGACGTCGGCTGTTCGCTGGTCGTCCATGTCCGCGATTCGGAGCGGCCAGTTGAAGATTCCCACCAGGCTCTCCTCGTTTGGTCGGCCTAACCGTGCTCGCCCAGCCTATCCGACGGACCGGGGATGAACACCGAGATCCAATATTTTATATATTCTTAATAGTTTTATTGATATTTTAGTTTATCTGATCGGCAGATGGCCTGCGCTGCTACGGGCGTGGAGCCGGCCTTGTGATCCGCGGCGAATCGCTCCGGTGGGCGGACGATCCGGGTCACCAACTCGCCGCTCGTACCATGAGGGCGTGCTGGAGCGCCCGCCTGCCGCGACCATCCCCGATGTCCCCGGGTCGTACCAGTTCCTCGACGGCGACGGGCGGATCATCTACGTCGGCAAGGCCAAGTCGCTGCGCAGCCGGGTCGGCAGCTACTTCCAGAGTCCGGCGCAGCTCACGCCGAGAACCGCCCAGCTGATGGCCGTCGCGGCGTCGCTGGAGTGGATCACCGTGGCCAACGAGGTCGAGGCGCTGCTGCTGGAGTACAGCCTGATCCAGCGTCACCAGCCGCGCTTCAACGTGCGCTACCGGGACGACAAGAGTTACCCGTTCCTGTGCGTGACGCTGGTCGACGAGTGGCCCCGGGCCATGGTGGTGCGCGGGCGCAAGCGCAAGGGGAACCGCTACTTCGGTCCTTACGGCCACGCCTACGCCATCCGCGAGACCCTGGATCTGCTGTTGCGCACCTTCCCGATCCGCACCTGCTCGGACAACAAGTTCGCCGATCATCAGCGGCTCGGCCGGCCCTGCCTGCTGTACCACATCGAGCGGTGTGCCGGACCCTGCGTGGGGGAGATCGACAAGGAGCCCTACGACGACCTGATCGCCGAACTCCTGGACTTCCTGGGCGGCGACACCGACGAGATCACCGCACGTCTCGAGGCCGACATGGCCGCCGCCGCCGAGGGGTTGGACTTCGAGAAGGCGGCCCGTCTCCGCGATCGTCTGGCCAGTGTCCGCAAGGCCATCGAGCGCCAGGAGATGGTGGGCTCCCGGGCCGAGGACGCGGACGTGTTCGGCATGGTCTCCGACGAGCTGGAGGCCGCCGTCTCGGTGTTCTTCGTGCGCAAGGGCAGGGTCATGGGCCAGCGCGGCTTCATCGTGGACCGGGCGGAGGATCTCTCGGGTCCCGAACTGATGGGCAGGGTGCTGGAGCGCATCTACTTCGAGGAGAACCCGCTGGGGTATCCGAAGGCGGTGCTCGTCCCGGACTTGCCCGCTGCCGAGGACATGTACGCCGCCTGGCTGGGGAGCCTGCGGGGCTCGAAGGTGCAGATCAGGGTGCCGCAGCGGGGCACCAAGCGGCGCCTCGCCGAGACGGCCCGCCAGAACGCCGCCGACTCGCTGCAGCGCCACCGCCTGAAGCGGGCGAGCGACCACAACAGCCGCGCCCGGGCGCTGAACGAGCTGCAGCAGTACCTGGGGCTCCCCGAGGCGCCGCTGCGGATCGAGTGCTACGACATGAGCCACCTCGGGGGGCAGGACTACGTGGGCTCGATGGTGGTCATGGAGGATGCTCTGCCCCGCAAGTCGGAGTACCGCCGGTTCCGCCTCCGCAACGTCACCGGCAACGACGATCTGGCGGCCATGGAGGAGGTGCTGGAGCGGCGGCTGCGGAACTACCTCGACAGCCGCCACCTGCCGCCCGCCGAACGGGGCCGCTTCGCCTACCCGCCGCAGTTGCTGCTGGTGGACGGCGGCCTCGGACAGCTGGGGGTGGCCAAGCGGGTGCTGCTGCGCCTGGGCCTGGCGGGGGAGATCCCGGCGGCGGCGTTGGCCAAGCAGTTCGAGGAGGTGTTCGTGCCCGACCAGCCCGAGGCGGTGCGCATTCCCCGGCAGTCCGAGGCCCTGTACCTGCTGCAGCGCATCCGCGACGAGAGCCACCGGTTCGCCCTCGCCTACCACCGCCAGCTGCGCGGCAGGCGCATGACCACGTCGACACTCGACGGCATCGCCGGTCTGGGCCCGGCGCGACGCAAGCGGCTCGTGGCCGAGCTGGGTGGCGTGCGCGCCGTCCAGGCGAGTTCCCTGGAGGACCTGCAAGCTCTCAGCTGGCTGCCCGACACCGTCGCCGCGGCGGTCCACGCCAAGTTCCACTCCTGAACGGCTCGGTAGGCTCGGGGCGTGCTGGTCGTCATCACCGGGCTGTCCGGATCGGGGCGATCGGAGGCGGCCAACTGCCTCGAGGACCTGGGGTTCTTCGTGATCGACAACCTGCCGCCGTCGTTGATTCCGAAGGTCATCGAGTTGGCGGGCCCGAGCATCGACCGGCTCTGCCTCACGATGGGCACCGAGCGCTACTCCGAGGAGATCGGGCCGGCCGTGGCGGATCTCCGTGCCGCCGCCAAGGGAGCACCGCACTACAGCGATGTGCGGCTGTGGTTCCTCGAGGCGCGCACGCAGGTGCTGGTCCAGCGCTACGAGGGCTCGCGGCGCCGGCATCCGTTCGCCGTGCGGGGTTCGGTGGAGGAGGCCGTCGAGGCCGAGCGAGAGTCGCTCTGCGGGCTGCGGGCCGACGCCGACGTGGTGATCGACACCTCCGACACCAACGTGCACGAACTGCGCGAGCGGATCGTGCGCCTCATCGGCGACGCCGGTTCCCGCCTCCTGACGACCCGGGTGCTGTCGTTCAGCTTCCGTCACGGGCTGCCGGCGGACGTGGACATGGTCTTCGACTGCCGCTTCCTGCCGAACCCGCACTGGGAGACGGAGTTGCGGCCGCTCGACGGGACCGACGCCCGGGTGCGGGAGTACGTGATCGGGAGCGATCTCGGGAAACGGTTCGCCCGGAGTCTCGAGGAGCTCTACGAGCTGTTGCTGCCGGCATTCGAGGCCGAGGGCAAGACCTACCTGACACTGGCGTTCGGCTGCACCGGGGGAAGGCATCGCTCGGTGTGTCTGGCCGAGCACGCCGCGAGTGCTCTGCGGGGACTCGGATTCGATCCGCAGGTACAGCACCGCGATCTGCAACGCTGAGAGCCGGCGGCGCGCCGGTGCCCCGGAAAGTGCCTCGGTCGGTGCCGGGGACGGAACACGACGGAGGGATCCACATGACGGTGCGGGTGGGAATCAACGGCTTCGGGCGGATCGGACGCAACTTCTACCGTGCCCTGCGCGCACGCGAGGCGGGGATCGAGGTAGTGGCGGTGAACGACCTGGGCAGCCGGGAGGTGATGGCCCACCTGTTGCGGCGCGACTCGGTGCTGGGCCCGGCGCCGTGGGACGTCACCCTCGCCGATGCCGGCATCGCCATCGACGGTGACGTGCTCCCCGTCCTGGCGCAGCGCGATCCGGCTGCTCTGCCGTGGGGTGATCTCGGGGTGCAGGTCGTCGTGGAGTCGACCGGATTCTTCACCAGCCGCGACAAGGCCGCCGCCCATCTCAGCGCCGGCGCCGGGCGGGTGGTGATCTCCGCTCCGGCGAGCGGGGTGGACGCCACATTCGTGGTGGGGGTGAACGACGACTCCTTCGACCCCGACAGTCACCGCGTCGTGTCGAACGCCTCCTGCACCACCAACTGCTTCGTGCCGATGGTCAAGGTGCTGGACGACGCCTTCGGGGTCACGCAGGGCTTCATGAGCACCGTGCACGCCTACACGGGCGACCAGATGCTCGTGGACGGACCGCACGGCGACCTGCGGCGCACCCGTGCGGCGGCCGTCAACATCATCCCCACGTCCACCGGCGCGGCCCGGGCCACGGGCCTGGTTCTGGCCGCTATGCAGGGCCGTCTCGACGGCATCGCCCTGCGGGTCCCCGTGGCGGACGGATCGCTCACCGACTTCACGGCCACGCTCGAGCGGCCGGCGACCACCGAGGAGGTGAACGCCGCGTTCGCCGCGGCCGCCGCCTCGGGACCGCTGGAGGGTGTGCTGGAATACTCCACCGAGCCGCTGGTGTCCAGCGACATCGTGGGCTCGCCGGCGTCGTGCGTGCTCGACTCCGGCCTGACAATGGCCGGTGGCACGCTGGTGAAGGTCTGCGGCTGGTACGACAACGAGTGGGGCTACTCCAACCGCCTCGTCGACCTGGTCGGGCGCATCGGGTGCTGAGGAATCCACGGGCAGCGGCGGTCGGGTGGCCAGGTCCTGGATTCCGGCCTTCGCCGGAATGACGTGTCGGGGTGTCGGGAGCATTGCTCAGCAGTCTCCTAGCGGCGGCCGAATGATCTCGATTCTCCCTGGAAGCGGTTCTCCTCTCGTCACCCCGGCACGCCGCGTGAGCCCGGTACGCCGCGCCGTCATCCCGGCGAAGGCCGGGATCCATCGGACGCACGAACCGCCCGCAGTTGCACGAAGCGGCCGATGCCCACACCTGCCGGTCCCGGTGTGATGAGGCTGCCGACGATTCCCGACCTCGGCGACCTGGATGGGCGCAGCGTGTTGCTGCGCGCCGACCTGAACGTGCCGCTGTACGGCGGCGAGGTCGGCGACGACACCCGCATCCGCGAAGTGGTCCCGACGATCCGGACGCTGCACGAGGTGGGCGCCCGAGTGACGGTGTGCAGCCATCTGGGCCGCCCCGGGGGTCGGCCCGATCCGGTCTTCGACATGGCGCCGGTCCGCCGTCGTCTCGCCGAGCTGGCCCCGGGCGCCGAGTTGCTCGAGAACCTCCGGTTCGACCCGGGGGAGGAGGCGGGTGATCCGGCGCTGGCCGAGCGTCTCGTCGCCGGCCATGACGTCTTCGTCAACGACGCCTTCGCCGTCTCCCATCGCGCCCACGCCTCGGTGGTGGGATCGCCACGGCGGCTGCCGAGCGCCGCCGGACTGCTGATGCTGGTCGAGGTGGCGGAGATCCTCAGCCTGCGGACGGCGCCGCGGCGGCCTTTCGTGGTGGTGCTGGGGGGTGCCAAGATTGCCGACAAGCTGGGGGTCGTGAGGGCCGTGTGCGCCATGGCCGACGCCGTGCTGGTCGGTGGTGCGATGTGTTTCACGTTCCTGGCGGCCTCGGGGAATCGCATCGGTGACTCGCTGTTCGACCCCGACCACCTCGCGGATTGCCGGGCGCTTCTCGACGGCGGGTCCCCGCTGCACCTGCCGGAGGATCTGGTGGGCCTGGGTCCGGGTGGCCGGCTCGGCGACACACCCGCAGGCGGTGCGGTGCGGCAATTCGGTGCCGACCTGCCCGACGGCTGGCTGGGCGCCGACATCGGCCCGGGCACCGCAGCCTTCTTCGCGGACACGATCGCCGAGGCCGGGACGGTCTTCTGGAACGGCCCGCTGGGCGCGTTCGAGGATCCCCGCTTCGCCGCGGGCACCATCACCGTCGCCGAGGCCCTGGCCGAGACCCGGGCCCGCACGGTCGTGGGCGGCGGCGACAGCGGGGCCGCGCTGGCGTCGCTGGGCTTGACCGGTTCGGTGGGCCATCTCTCCACCGGCGGCGGGGCCTCGCTAGAACTGCTGGAGCACGGCGACCTGCCGGGGCTGGCCGCGCTCCGCGAATCCGCCGAGCGCCTGTCGTTGCCGACCCACGAGGTGGAGGAACGTGACTGACCGAAGGCCAGCAGCAACGGACCTGCCGTGCTAGCCCCCGGCCCGTGATGTCGGCCCCGGCCCGGATGTCGGCCCCTCCTGTCATTCCGGCGGAGGCCGGAATCCAGTCACCGCCCGGCTCGATCCGGGGATGCCGTAATCGGGCCTCATCCCGCCGCGTCATGCTGGCCGCGCCTCGATGCTCCTATGTTTGTCAAGGGGTGTTTTGGGTGAGCCAGTGTTGGTAGTTGTTGGCGAGGGCGGCGTTGTGGTGGGTGCCTCGTTCGAGGGCGCTGAGGCGGCTGGCGGGGCAGCCGATGGCTTCGGCGGCTGCGGTGAGGGTGATGTCGGCTTGGGTGCGCCGGCGGCGGAGGTCGCCGCCGTGGGGGACCGGTGGGGGGTCGGTGAGGGGCCGGTGGATCTCGCGGGCGATGTGGCGTTTGAGGCAGCGGATGATTTCGCGGGTGGTTTTGCCTTCGGCGCGGCGGCGGGCTGCGTAGGCCTGGGTGGGGGGGGGTCGCAGCGGAGGCGGACTGTGGCGGTGCGCCAGAGGGCGCTGTTGGCGTGGCGGTTCCCGCCGCGGTTGAGGCGGTGGCGGGTGGTTCGGCCGCTGCTGGCGGCGATGGGGCTGGCGCCGCAGAGGGCGGCGAAGCTGGCTTCGCTCCGGAGGCGGTGGGGGTTGTCGCCGGCGGCGGTCAGCAGGGCGGCGGCGGTCTCGGGGCCGACGCCGGTCGCGGCGAGGAGGGCGGGGTTGGCTTGTGCGCACAGGGCGCGGAGTTCGCCGTCGAGGGCGGCGATCTCGGCGCTGAGGGTTTGGTGTCGCCGGGCGAGGCTGCCCAGCGCGGTCGTGGCCGCGGCGGGGATGGCGTCGGCGCCGCCGGCGGGCGCCGGGGTGGCGCAGGCGTCGATGAGGGCGCCGCCGCGCAGGCCCCTGAGGTGGTCTTTCAGCTCCTCGGGGGCGGTGGTGAGCAGGCCGTGGAGTTGGTTGGCGGCTTGGGTGCGGGCTTTGACGGCGCCCCGGCGCGCCACGGTGAGCATGCGGATCGCCTCCACCGGCCCGTCGTGGGTCTTGGGCGCGGCGGTGGCGTGGCCGGCGAGCGCGGCGCGGGCGGCGGTCTCGGCGTCGACGGTGTCGGACTTGCCCCGCCGCCGGCGCTCTTGGCGGTTCGGGCGGTTCACCTCCACCACCCGGACGCCGGCCGCGGCGAGGTGGCGCGCCAGGCCGGCGCCGTAGCTGCCGGTGCCCTCCACGCCGACGCAGCGAGGGCGGCCCCACGAAGCCAGCCAGGCGGCCAGCTCGCCGTAGCCGGCGGCGTCGGCGGGGAACGACGCCGTCCCCAGCAGCGCCCCGGCGGCGTCGACCGCAGCGGCGACGTGGACATCGCGGTGGGTGTCGACCCCGCCGACGACCTCGGTGCGTTTCTCGGACATAATGGTGCGGCCCTCCTTCGAGCTCGACGGATCGGGGCGCCACCGGCCGGGACGGCGGACAGGACATTCACGACGCTTGGATCGAAGCTCCTATGAGGTCACGTCCGTCCGACCGGTCGGTGCGCGTCCCCGACCGGCAACGAGCCGACAGATCGAGAACAAGGCACCACAGCCAGCATTCCGGAGGGTCAGACCCACTGCCCGTCGGGGACACCGAACAGTATGAATGTCATTCCGGCGGAGGCCGGAATCCAGGCACAGCATGCTCCGGTCCGACAACGCTGGCCGTGAACGACGCCGCTCCGAACGCTGTAGACATCGTTGGCGGGACCCGCCGGTTCGACCAGGAGGTGCAGCCGTGACCAGTGCTCGCCGGCCGCTCATCAGCGGCAACTGGAAGATGCATCTCAACCATTTCGAGGCCATCAGCCTGGTGCAGAAGCTGTCGTACGCCCTGAGCGACGCCGACTACGCGGCCGTCGACGTGTGCGTGCACCCGCCGTTCACCGACCTGCGCTCGGTGCAGACGGTGCTGGACATCGACGACATCCCCATCCTGCTGGGGGCCCAGCACTGCCACGACGAGGACTCCGGCGCGTTCACCGGGGAGGTGTCCCCGGCGATGCTGGCCAGGCTGCAGGTGCGCTACGTGATCGTGGGACACTCCGAGCGGCGGGCGCTGTTCGGCGAGACCGACGACGGGGTGAACCGCAAGGTGCATGCGGTGCTGCGCCATGGCATGACGCCGATCCTGGCGGTGGGCGAGACGCTCGAGCAGCGGGAGGCCGGTGCCACCGCCGAGGTGGTGCTGGGTCAGCTCACCGCCGGCATGGGCGGCCTCACGCGCCAGCAGGCGGCCGGTCTCGTGGTGGCCTACGAGCCGGTCTGGGCCATCGGCACGGGCCGGGTGGCGAGCCCCGGCGACGCCCAGGAGGTCTGCGCTGAGATCCGCCGCCGGATCGGCGAGTCCTTCGGCGCGGCCGCGGCGGAAGGCGTGCGCATCCAGTACGGCGGTTCGGTGAAGCCGGTCAACGCCGCCGACCTCATGGCCGAGCCCGACATAGACGGCGCCCTGGTGGGCGGTGCCAGCCTCGACACCGACGACTTCGCCCGCATCGTGCAGTACCGCCTCGCGACCTGACAGCGAGCACTGGCGTGACGCCACGTCATCCCGGCGAAGGCCGGGATCCAGTCAGCGGCGAACCGTAGGGTCTTGGGCTTGCCGGACCGTACGGCCGTTAGGCGCTGGTATCGTTCCTGCGATGTTCATCATGGCGCTCGTCCTGCACGTCGTGACCACGGTCGGCGTCGTGCTGCTGGTGCTGCTGCACAGCGGCCGCGGCGGCGGCCTGTCGGACATGTTCGGCGGCGGCCTGGGTGCCTCGGCGGCCGGCTCCACGGTCATCGAGAAGAACCTGGACCGCATCACGATCGTGGCGGCGCTGATCTTCGGCTTCGTCACGCTGGCACTCGCCCTCATGATGGACACCTGAGCCGGCGCAGACCGGCATCCCCGTCGGAGTGGCGGAATTTGGTAGACGCGCATGGTTGAGGGCCATGTGCCCGCTAAGGGCGTGGGGGTTCAAGTCCCCCCTCCGACACCCCAGACCAGCACCCACATGGCCTCTGATCTGCGAATATGGTAAGCCGGTGGGATCTCACCACCACTTTGACTATCGCTCACGTCGAGGTAGTTGATGGCGATTTCACCGCTGGCCACGCCCACGGTGCAAGCGACGAATCTAGTGTCCTGAGTTCCAAGTTCATGAGGATATGGTGTGGCGTCAACCGTTCGCCTTGGCGCGAAACCGCTGTTGAGAGGCTTGCTGACCTCGCCGGACACCTCAGGCGAACTTCCGGCTCAGGACACTAGGAGGCGTTCAGGGGAAGTGGCGCCGGCTCACATCTGCCGCTGCTGCCTGAATGGGCTGCCACGATCCATTGCTCCCGGGGTGCTACCGGCGATGACGCTGTCCTGCTCATCATGTACAGCCCGCCCTGTGCCGCGCGGTATTCCGACATGGCACGCGCCCGGCGCAATAACCTGATTTTCGGACCCGGCCATGTCCACGAGGTTGCCGTAGCTGTCTAAGTCCGCGCTCTGGCGCGACGGTCACATCCGGCCACACTCGAAACCCCACTACAGCGGACTCGCGGGGCTTCGAGCCGCCACGGCGGCTTGGGCCATGCGCTCCGCACCCAACACCATGACGTGGAAGACCGCGCCTTGAGGTCCACCACGGTGTTGCCCGCGACAGTTGAGGGCTGCTACAGTTGCCTCGCTGCCTCGACGGTTGTTGGGAGTGGCGCAAGTACACGGAGGTCCGCGGCAGCGGGCACTACGACAGAAAGGTGATGCGATGAATCATCGCTCCGTTCAGGTTGCCGCGAAGTGGTCGCGGCGCATGATTGACCCCAATTTCCCTGGGGCCGAGACTCACTACATGTTGGTTCCAGCGAGTGAGTTGCCGTCTGGCTTGCCTTTGGATGCGAATCCGAGGGATCCGAACATCAACCGTCCGGTCTACCGGGCGATCTCCCAGTCTCTTCGCCAAGAGGATGACAGCGTTGATGGGAGCTTCCACCTCAAGCATCGGGGAATCACGATCGTCGCCTCGACCGTGACGAAGGTGGGCGACCCTCGAGATGACGGGCTCGACGTCTTCGAGCTTCACTTCCCCGACGATGGCATCTACGGGATCGTGGACGGGGGGCATTCGTACGAGATCGTGCAAAAGGCCAACGAGGACGATGCGATCCCCGAGAATGAATATCTCAAGCTTGAGGTCATCACCGGGCTTCGCACCGAGACTCTCGTGACTGAGATCGCCGGTGGTCGGAACACGAGCATGCAGGTGCAGGCGAAGTCGCTGCTCGATCTCAACAGGGAGTTCCAGTTCCTGAAGGATGAACTAGCCGCTGAGGGCTGGAGCGAGAACGTTGCCTGGCACGAAGGCGACAGCGGCGACGTGGACGTCGTCGACTTGATTGCCATCATCTCTTGCTTCGACATCGAGAGCTACCCGGGCCGCACAAGCCATCCCGTTGACGCGTATCGGCGCAAGAAGTCGATGCTGGACCGGTTCCAGACCGATCCGGACAGATACCGCCGGCTGACGCCGATCGTCCGCGACGTTCTTCAGTTGCACGACTGGATCTCGTTCGACTCCGAGGACCGCTGGCAACAGGTCGGAGGATTCTCGGGATCCGGCGGCAAGTACGGTCGGCTGGAGATGGTCGAGGTCGCCAAGACCGGAAGGCCAGACTTCTCGTTCACATTCCTCAACGGCGATCGTTCCCGGAAACGCCTCCGGCGCCCCGCCGTGTTCCCCATCCTCGCGAGTTTCCGCCTACTGCTGACACAGGACGCCACCGGAACGCCACACGGCGCATACAAGCCGGTGAAATGGCGGAGCGGACTTGAGGAAGTAATGGAACTCTGGGCACTCGCAGGAGGCCAACTGCTGCGAACGTTCTACGAACACTGGGACTCAACAGGGCGCGACCTTCATGCTTCGGGTCGATCTCCGGCGGTCTGGGGGTCGATCTACAAGGAACTGGCGGTGATTGACTTCGAGCGACGCGGAACGTAGAGAGACGAGAGCGGGGCACCCCTCTCGGGGGAGCGCGACAGGCTCGGTGTTCCTCCAAGAGGTTGCCCGGTGTCTCGCGCCGTCAGCACGCTCGGCGTATCTGGTCGATCAACGCCCGAGGCTTGCGAGGTCCAGCATGGCCTTCTCTGTTGCTTGGCGCCTTCTCGCGGCATGGTCGAACCCGACGGGCACCGGAGGATTCGGGCCGCGCGCTTTCGGCGGCGACTCCTCTAGTCTCCCCCCACTCGGACGGGGTGAGTGATGTCTCTGCAGCACGACTTCGAGTACAACCCTGCGCTGTCGGCGGCGGCGACGTTCTTGGCTGAGGCGGATGCGTCTCGGTTCCTTCTGGTGGGCGAGCCGCTGGATGCTGGTGAGGGTCTTCCAACGGGCTTCGAGGCCGTCGCGGAGTGCCGTCATCGTTCCGAGGGAGATGGGCCTGTCTCGCTGGCGCGGGGGAATTACCGGTTCCGGTTGAGTGACGGAAATGGGGTGATGCTCGTCACCGGTGGCGAATCTCCGGCGAGTCCTACTCGTGGGAATTGCACCCCTGATGCTTCAAGTTCTCTGGAGTGTGCCCGCGATTGGTTCGAGCATCTTTGGGTGGAGGCGGATCCGATCCCGGAACCGGGGTTCGAGGTGCACGCCGATGTGGTGGTTGTCCCGGGTAATCGGGAGACGGTTGTGCGTTCGCGGCGTTTCAGCGCCGGGTCGTGGCGGTACACGGTGCGGTTGGACGGCCGGATCCGTGAGGTGCTGGAGAGTTCTCTCGCGCCGGTGGTGGTTGAGGGCGATCCGTTGGAGTGGGTCTCTCGGCCGCCTGGCGGTATGCGGGGCGTTGCCGCGACGTTGACGCGGGAGAAGCTGGCTGAGCATCTCACGGACACGGTCTTTTCATTCCGGGCCAGCCGCACTGTCTTTCGGGCCTACCAGTTCCGTCCGGTGATCAAGATGCTCCGGACTGGCCGGCGCCGGCTGCTGTTGGCCGATGAGGTGGGGTTGGGCAAGACGATCGAGGCGGGACTTGTGTGGACGGAGTTCGACGCTCGCCGAGAGGCCGACAGGGTCTTGGTGGTCTGCCCGTCGGGGCTTGTGGAGAAGTGGCGCGACGAGATGTCCGAGCGTTTCGGTTTCGAGGTCGATCGTCTTGATGCCGAGGGGCTTGATGAGCTTCTGGAGCGTGCCGCGTCGGATCGGATTCCGGCGAGGTTCCGGGCTGTGTGCTCTCTTGAGCGGCTGCGGGTCTGGGACGGCTTGGAGCGGATGAACGATCTCGCTCCGAGGTTCGACTTGATCGTTGTAGATGAGGCGCACGCCTTGCGGAACCTCGGGACGCGCAGCTACGCGTTGGGCAGCCTGCTGAGCGAGTGGGCGGAGGTGCTCCTGTTCCTTTCCGCGACGCCGTTGAACCTCGGGAACGATGACCTGTTCAACCTCTTGCGGCTGCTGAGCCCGGACGACTTCGATGATCGATACGTCTTGCGGACGCAACTCGAGCCCAACGCCGTGCTGAACGACATCGCCAGGTCGCTCTTTGATCGCAGCGTGTCGAACCTCCAACGCAGGGAGCGACTGCGCGAGATCGGCGACCTGCGGTATGGAGGTGTGGTGGCGGCGCGCTCGGAGTACCGGCGGCTTGAAGCACTCTTCGAGGGCGAGCAACTGGGTCCCGCGCAGATCGCCGAGGCCAAGGGCCTGTTCGGTGAACTCAACACGCTCTCCACGGTGATCACGCGGACCCGCAAGGCCGAGATCGACGAGGACAAGACGATGCGGGAACCCAGGATCGAGGAGGTCGAGTTGACCGACGCGGAGCGCCGCCTCTACAAGGCGATCCACGACTGGCAGCTCAAGCGTGCCGCGGCCCGCGACATGCATGTGTACTTCATCGGCCAGATGGCGCTGCGGCTGGCGGGGTCGTGCCTGCAGGCGACCAAGAGCCACGTCCTGGAGCGGGCCGCCCGAGGGGCGTTCGAACGACTCGTCGACGAGGACGGGCTTATCGGCGACTCGTTGCCCTCTTTGGAGGAGGCAGCGGATCAGTTGGGCGCTGATCGTGTTGACGCAGATGCTTGGGAGGATCTTCCCCCTGAGGTGTTCGACGCCGCCAGACACTTAGGAACTGTGGACACCAAGTTCGACGAGTTCTTGGGAGCGCTGAACGAGATCGTCGAACAGGGCAGACAGGTGCTGGTCTTCACGTTTTCACGCCACACGATCGCCTATCTGCATGACCGCCTCGCAGGCCACCACCGGACGGGCCAGTTGCACGGCGGCGTGCCGCAGCGGGAACGTCGCTCGACGATGGCGCGGTTCCGAGACGGCGAGTTCGACGTGATGCTCGCCACGCGGGTGGCCAGCGAAGGCCTCGACTTCGAGTTCTGCGGAGCGGTCGTGAACTACGACCTTCCCTGGAACCCCATGGAGGTTGAGCAGCGAATTGGCCGGATCGACCGCTTCGGCCAACAGAATGAGAAGATCTACGTCCTCAACTTCCACACACCCGGAACCATCGAGACCGACATCATCGAGCGCGTCCACGACCGAATCGGCGTGTTCACAGAGTCGATCGGCGAACTCGAGCCGATCCTCCGGTCAGAACTCCCGCGTATCCGCCACGCGATGTTCGACTTCGCGCTGTCGCCCGCCGAACACGACAGAAGGCTCGACGAGGCTCTCGCGGCGTTCGAGCACAAAGCCAGGATCCGCGCCGAGGTCGAGGACGCGGCGGATTCCCTCAATGTGCTCGACAACGCCGAGGTGGACGGATTCGCCGAAGACGTGATCCGCAGCGGACGATATGTCGGACAGCCGGAACTCGTCTGGCTCCTGGAGGACTGGGCGGCAACCGCACCCGGGGCGGCCTGTCGCCGGACCGACGAAGCTGGAAGGCCCCTGTGGCTCCACGTCCGCGGCAACGCTGAACTTGCGGAGAATCTGCTCGGCGTCCAGGCAGGAGGCGAGCGATCGGCGTCGGAGATCGCGACGCTGTGCACCCTCCTGCAGAACGAGATGGACATTCCGCTCTGCCTCGACCAGGAGACGGCTCGGCGCCGAGGGGCCGACCTGCTCAACGCCAACCACCCGCTCGTGCGCGCCGCGCTGCGCACACCCGCCAGCGGGCAGACCCGGTTCGGCGCGCTCGGGATCGAGACATCTGACATTGAGGCGGGCGACTACCTGGTCCTCGTCGCGCTTGCTCGCTGGAACGGCGTCCGCCCCGCAGCCGAACTCTGGACCGCAGCCACCGACCGCGCCGGGCATTCGATCGGCGCCGCACCCGGCGACGCGCTGCTCGCCGCGCTCGCCGAGGCGGCACTCAACCCCTCAAGCCGACCCGCCAACGGTTGGGGGGAACGTCACGTGCTCGTGTGCCGCAGCCAACTGGAGAGACGCCACACCGCTGAGGACGAACGGCGCAGAGCCGACAACGAGAGAATGATCTCGGCGCGACGGATCAGCATCGAAGAGTCCTTCGACCGGAGGGTCGCCGACATCGACAAGCGCATCCAGACCCTTCGAGCCGAGGGGCAACCGGCGACCATCCACCTGTTCGAGAGCCAGCGCCGCACCCAGGACTACCGCCGCAGCCAAGCCCTGCAGAGACTCGAAGAGGCGCGGACGGGATCACTTGAACTGGAATACGTCGCGCTCTGTGCACTGGAGGTGTCACCGTGACCTCCTCACAATGGCGGCAAGACCAAGTCAACTCCGAGCAGGCTGTCAACGAGGAATACCTCCACAAGGCCAAGCGCCAACAAAGATCCTTCCTCGACAGGGCCCACGGCGTGTCGACACCGAGGAACACCATCTGGTCAGCGTCCACTCCCAGGATCCCAGGGTCGGCTCGGGCCTCAATCGGGCCGCTGACCGGGCGCGTGGCGCTCGACTACGAGGACCCCGATCTCGGGGCGAGCTTCTACGTCGGTGACTACTACACCGAGTTGGATCAAGCAGTGGTGATCAGTTGGATTGCCAAGTCGGCCAGGCTGCTCTTCGCGGGACGCGACTCGTCCTGGCACGACCCCGACCCGCGCCGCCGACTCGCCGGGCGAAGGTTCCGACACGACGGCGACGTCATCGTCGACTTCCGCGATGACGTCGAACCGAGCGCCGACGCGGCGACTGTGTTCGCGTCACGATCCCGGACTCTCGATGTCGCCCGACCCCCCGCGCGCCGCGCCCCAGACGGCGATCCGGCGACCACAACCGAGCCGACTCCCCCCATTCATACCCCCGACGTCGACCCTGCAGGCGATCCGCCGAGACCCGAGGAGCCTACGATCACGTCTGCAGCACCGCCGAGCCAGCGCCGAACTGAGGACGTGCCCGAACCCCCACACAAACCGATCGAGGCCGAACCGCCAAGGAACGAGCCGCCGCCTGTGGGAGCGCCCACCGCCCCGACTCCGCCCGCCGCGGATCGCCTGCGGGCTCGTGGCCTCGTGATGGAGGAGATCGCGAAGCCGCGCTCGGATCGCCTGCACTCAGTCCTGCGAACACTCCAGCCCGACCAACACCGCCTCGTCACCTCGCCCGCGACCGAACACCTCGCCGTGCAAGGCCACCCCGGCACCGGCAAGACGATCGTCGCCACCCACCGGGCTGCATATCTCACACACCTCGACCACGATCGCGACCCGAGCCAGGCCCACGTTCGACTGACCAGTGTCGGGCTGGTCGGACCCACCGACGCCTGGGCGTCGTACGTGCGACAGGTGCTCGACGACATCGGCGCCCACGGCGTCGAAGTCATCAGCATGCAAAGGCTCATCCGGGAACTCTCCGGCAGGCTCGACCACCCACTGCACCACAAGGACGAGCGCTATTTCCACAGCGACGCCAAGAACGTGGTTCTCGCCAACGAGACAGCTCGCCGCCTCAAGGCAGACCTCTCCCGTGTGTCTGACAGGAAACGACGGATGCAGATCGTCGCCGAGGGCATCATCGACGCCTGCCGAACGGATCGATCTGTCGCGGACCGACTCGACGACGAACAGCACCGAGCGTGGTTGGCAGAGGCCCGGAACTACGTCGGCGCCCGCCGCGACAAGTCGTACCTACTCTTCCTCGCTGGAATCGGCATGTCTATCGACCTCTGCGGCAACAAGGGGAGATACCAGCATCTGATCGTCGACGAAGTGCAGGACATTCGCCCTGCCGAGTGGTGGATTCTCAGCACCCTGCTGAGACGAGGCGGACGGTGGTCACTGTTCGGCGACATGAACCAACGACGCGCCGACCACACATCAGGAACCTGGGAG
>JAPOVS010000085.1 GCA_026708055.1 bacterium
GTGTAGTAGCCGACGAGCGTGACGAGTTCCATGATGCCGTCGAGTCCGAGGGCCTCACGGGCGGTCTCGAAGGTGGCGTCGTCGGGCCGCCCTCCGGCGATCAGAGCCGTGCTGAACGCGTGTGCTGCGGTCGCCGCGCCGTCGTCGAAGGCGGGCGCCTCCCCGGCTCGCAGGGCGGTGATCTGGGCATCCGTCAGCCCGGCCCGGCGGGCGACGGGCTCGTGCGCCCACCACTCGAAAGCGGATCGGTGCTCGGCGGCGACCGCAAGGATCGCCACCTCGCGCACCGCCGGGTCGAGGGTGCCGCCGAAGCGGATGGCCGCCCCCACCTTCTGCAGGGCGTCACCCAGGGAGGGGTTCAGCAGCAGGGCGCCGAAGGGCCCCACCAGCGAGCCGTCGGCCTCGGTGAGGCGGAACGAGGCATCCCTGGCCCGATCGCCGCCCGCGACGGCGTCATACAGGCGGCGCTGCTCGTCGCTGAGGCCGTCGGGGCGCAGGTCGGGCAGGCGGCTCACGGCACCGTCTCCGCGGGGCAGGAGACCGGGGCCGACCGAGCGCGCCGATCCGGCGGGAAGCGGCGGCTCCCAACGGGCAGGCAGGCGATGCCGCGCCAGATGGCCGCGTCCCACGACGCGCACGCCGGCGCGCAGCGGCTCCAAGCAGGCACGCAGGCGGTACCGCGCGACCTTCTCACGATCCGAGGTCCACGATGGCGGCCACCGAGCCGCCGCCCGCGGGACCCTGCTGCAGGCCCGCCACCGAGACGAACACGGCCGGGTCGCCGATGGCGGCCGCCGCCACGCCGCCGACCGCGCCCTTGGTGTGGTGCGTGTGGTGCACGTCGGAGTCGTTGAGCGCCACCTGGCGCCGGTCCCGCAGCCGGCCCGACGGGTCCGCCTCGCACTTGATGAAGCAGTTGACGACGCGGCCGTCGAGGTCCTCGGCGCGGGGACGCTCGGGCAGGTCCAGTCCTGCCGAGCGGATGGCGTCGTAGATACCGTCGAAGTCCAGGGCGTCGCGCATCACCGAGTGGCCGATGCGGTAGCGCCCGCCCACGCCGAGCCGGTTGCCGACCACGACGATCTGGGCCTCGGGCTGCTCGACGCCCGACGAGCACGAGGCGACCGACGAGTACACCGAGAGATCCTTGGCGATCTGCTCGGGCCGGGGCCGGGGGATCTCGCCGAGCGCGGTGGCGATGCCCAGGGCCGAGGTGGCGTTGGAGACCGCCATCGACTCCATCGTGTCGGTCAGGGCGACGGTCTTGCCGCGCGAGTGGGCGTCGGCGATGCGCTCCGCGGTCAGCAGCGGCGTCTTGGTCTGCACGAAATGCACGTCGGAACTGTCGCTGATGCCCGCGGCCTCCATGGCCTTGCGCACACCGGCCGCCACCTTGTCCACCATCTCCAGGCGGCCGATCTCCTCGGGCAGGATCGGCTCGGAGGTGGCGAAGCCCACGGCGAGGCGCTGCTCGTCGGCTGGCTCGGCGGGGCCGTCCACCTTGGCGAACACCGTCATGTGCGGGGAGATGACGCCGTCGCAGCCGCCCGACCAGGCGATCGGCACACCAAGGGCCTCGGCGCGGGTCTTGCGGGCGTGCTCGACGAGGAAGTCCCGCAGCACCCGGTCGGCCAGCACGCGGGAGAAGTCGTTGACGCCGCCGTTGCCCTCCACCTTGCCGATGAGGGCCACGATCTCATCGGCGGCGAAGTCGCCGGCGGCGATGGCCGCCTCCAGCCCGGAGGTGTCCTGGACGTTCTCGAAGGGAATCTTGCGTACGACGTAGGGCATGTCTGGCCTCCTTGGGTTGGACACGGCCGGCGGGGTCGGTGCCGGCCGGGAGTCGAGAGCGGTTGTGCGGGCGGTCGGCGGCAGCGGCGACCGTCCCGAGATCGGACATCCCGAGACCGCACCGTCCGGGACGAGACCGGCGGCGCGGTCCCCACCCGGCCGGCGGCCCGGAATGCCCCATGATAAGCACTGTTGAATCGTCTACGATCCTGCTGACATTTTCCGACCCGGGGGCCGGGAGGGCTGGCGCCGGGACCGACACGAGGAGACCACCCTATGTCCGCTCCAAAGCACCTGTTGCCCGGCCAGACGACGCGCCGAGCCGGCGACCTGCTGTACGTCTCGACAATCTTCCCCGTGGACGGCGACGGACGCGCCGTGCAGTCCGCGTCGCACTCTCCCCACATGGGGGACTCCGACGTCTACACCCAGTCGAGCGTCATCCTCGGCGAGTTGGCGCGGCGCGTCGAAGCCGACGGCAGCTCCGTGGACCGGGTGCTGCGGGTGGAAGTGCAGTTGGCGGCGACAGCCGACTTCGGTGAGTTCAAGCTGGCGTGGATCGACGCCTTCGGTGACGAGCCCCCGGCGCGCACCACCATCGTCGTCGGTGACGACCAGGTCGTGCCCGGCACCCTCGTGACGCTCAACGCCGTGGCTCTCAACGGCGGCTCGTCGGCGCAGCGTGAGACCATTCACACCGACGAAGCCCCCGACCCGATGCCGTACGAGCACGTCCCGCAGGCCATCAGGGGAGGCCACTGGGTGTATCCCTCGGCTTTGCCGGCCTGCGACTACGAGACCGGTATCCCGCTGGGCGTGGGCAAGAACCTGCCCGCCTTCCCCTACTACGCCAACGACGCCACCGACCAGGCCGAGTACGTGTTCGCCAACCTCCAGAAGGTGATGCAGGCCGCCGGGACCGAGGTGGCCAACATCATCAAGGCGCACCTCTACGAGCCCAGCCTGTCGACGTTCCCCGACGTGGACGCCGTCTGGGCACGCTACATGCCCCGCCCGCCGACCCGGGCCTCGATGGCTGCCCGCGACCTGCTCGTGGAGCGGGCCGTGTTCGTGGCCAACCTGCTGGGCGTCATGCCCGACGAGTCCATGGAGATCGTCGAGACCCGCAAGGGCATCCACTGGCACCCGGTGCTGGTGCGCAAGGTGAACTTCACGCCCGGCATCGCCGTCGGCGACGACTGGCTGTTCCTGGCCGGCCAGGTGCCGGTGCCCGACTTCCTGACGGGCGTCGTCGGCACCGGCCCGTCCAAGCTGCGGCACTACTTCAGTGACATCGAGATGCAGACCGAGACCACGATGCGCCTCATCCAGGACCAGATCGACTCCAACGGATTCGAACTGCGCGACGTGGTGGACGCCCACATCTTCCTGGTGCATGCCCAGCGCGACTACCGGGGCTTCGAGCGGGCCTGGAACCGGCTCATGGCTGATGCCGGCATCGACGACCCGCCGCCGATCACCCTGATCCCGTCACGCCAGCGCGACGGCGGCACGGGAATCATGTTCCTCGGCCCCGACGAGCACCTCCGCCCCGACATAGAGATCGACTTCATCCTCCACCGCAGCTGACCCCGCCGCTTCGGGGGGCGCAAAGGGGGCGCGTCGGGCGGGTGCGTGCCGACTCGAGCACCGACCTGTCGCCGCGGGCGCTGCCCGGCCCCGCGATCATCACCATGGCTTCAACAGCCGCCGATCACCCTCATCACCCCCGTCGGCGCGGCGGGACCGGCGTCGTGTTCTTGGGGTAGCCTCAGGAACGCGTCGCAGGTTCGGGTTCGCGGTGTGTTCGTAGAGGGCGTAGGGGTTGAGGAACTGGCGGCCCCAGAGTCGTTGGCGTTGGTGGTCGGTGAGTTCGGCGCGGTCGCACGCGGCGTGCCACTCGTTGCGGATGGCGTCGATCTGGTGGTCCACGATGGCGGTGGCCTCGGCGGTGTTGAGCCGGTAGGTGGGGGCGTGGGCGATGCAGCGGGTGACCTGGCTGAGGCGGTCACCGTTGGGGCCGTAGGCCATCGCTTGGGCCGCTTCCCCGCCTAGGCGGGGTTGGGGGCAGATGTCGTAGGCGGGCGTGATGGTCAGGGCTGTGCCGTCCCAGAACGCTGCGTGGTTGCGCGGGTGGTCGTCGGTGTTGCCGACGAGGATGTTGAAGGTGATCCGGGCGAAGAGTTCCCGGAGCGTGGCGGTGGGGTTCGCGAAGCGGGAGCGGATCTCGGTGGCGAGGTCCGGGTAGGTGCCGTAGCGGCCGGCGATTCCGTCGGCGTCGTGCAGGCCGAGCAGAGTGAGCGCCGAGTGCATCAGGCGCCGGTGGCCCTCGGGAGTGCGGTCGAAGCGTTCGACGAGCAGCACATGCGTGCGGGCGACCCGGGTGATCGCCACCGGTGCCGCAGAGACGCCCGCCAGCCGGGCCAAGTCCATGGCCACGTACTCCGCTTGGACGATCGGGTCGGCGTCGGCGAGCGAGGGGAACTTGGCGATGTACCGGGACTCGCCGGCGGTTACCAGCACCTTGGGACGCGCCCCGCCGGCGGAGGAGCCGTGAACGAGCGCCCGGTGGAGTTCGTCGCTGAGCGGCAGCCCCTCCTCCACCCGACGGGTGGCCTCGGCGAGTTCCTCGAGCGGCGCCGCGCCGCCGATGCGCGGCACGTAGCCGTCAGCGGCGGGTTGGATGTCGAGTGCGCCGATGCGGTCCGAGCCGGACTCTAGGAGGTACCCGAGCGTGGAGAGACCGCCCGGCTCGATCATCCGGCGATGCTCTATGACGCGGCGGCCCCAGGCGTCGGGGCCCGCGTCGGCGACGCAGCCTGCGATGTCGCCCGAATGCGGGGAGAGTTCGCCCCGGCCCAGAGGCAGTTCGGGGAGGCTCAGCGCAATGGCGTTGGGGCGCGCCAGGTAGCTCTGGCCGTAGGTGAAGGTCACCTCGGGGCCGCGGTCGGTCAGCCGGCCTGCGACGACCGGGTCGTCGGCACCGGGCAGCCAGATCCAAACGTATGCGTGCGACGGTCGGCGTCGAACATCAGAAGTCGTCATCGACCGGCTCGCGGCGGACGGCGGCGGGCAGCACGGCGAGCCTTGCGGCTACGTACTCGGCTTCGAGGGCGCGGCGCGACCGCTCCGGGTGGAACAGCGGCACGCCCACGAGCGTGGCAGCCTCGAAGGCGGTCCCGAGCGCCACTGTGGGGTCGCCGTGCTCCACCTTGCGGATCGTGGTGGGCGAGACTCCGACGCGTTCGGCGAGATCGGTCGCCTTCCAGCCGCGCTCCCGGCGCGCCAGCCGCACGCGCGCTCCCAGCATCGCCAGTGCCTCCACAGTCACCGGCGACAACCCGGTCGTATAATCCATATCGTCATTATAATGTCGATTGCTGGCGAATAACAGCAGTATTACAGGAGTCGATTACTAGCTCCTCGGAGTTGAGCGGAGACTGGTCCGCGCAGGGCCGGGCCCGAGCGTTCCACCGGCTCTGAGCGCAACCCTTACCGCGCGTCGCGGCTGTGCCCCGCGCAGTGTCATTCCGGCGGAGGCCGGAATCCAGAGCCCGTCGCGACGCTCGGGTCTCGTGCCGCGGCCTGCCCGGGGATGCCTCTCATCTTCGGTGTTTCACCGCCCTCGGAGGTCGGGATTCCGGCGGGATAGGCTGAATGCGTGGGCATCGATCTCGATATGCACCGGCCTGCGGCACGTTTCGGCGCGGGCAGGACCACCACGAGGCCGGTGGATCCTTTGCGGCGGGCCAAGTTCTACCGTGTGAGCGAGATGCCGGGCCGGATGGCGAGGCCGAGGGTTCGGGGCCGGTACCGGCCGCTGATCCAGTTCGTGATGTGCTGGAACGGCTGGCCCGAGCACCGCGCCGAGATGCTCGACGGTCCGCCGCCCGAAGGCGGTGACCCGTTCCATCTGGCCGCCATCGCCTCGGTCGTCCACGCGCTCTGCGCACGCGACGGCGCAGCCGTTCCCGAGTGGGTGCATCGGCACCGGGCCGGCATCGAGGCGACGATCGCGGGCGTGCCCGTGACCACCGGGTTCGGCCGAATCGTCGCCGCCGGGGCACCCCCCACCTGCGCGCAGCACGGTGTCTACTTCGACCCCGGACTGCTCGACAAGTGAGCCGCTTACCAGGGAACGACTCACGGCAAGCAGAGTTCGACGGCGAGGAGCTTCTCGGGCTGTTGGCGGAGGTGGACGCGGAGCTTCCCGCGGAGGCGCAGGTGGAGATCGCCGCCATCGGCGGGGGAGTCCTGGCCCTCCGCTGGGCGGACCGCGCGACCGCAGACCTTGATGTGGTGTCGGAATCCATGCCGCTGGCACTGCGCTCCGCCGCGGCCAGGGTGGCCGGCCGTCACAATCTGAGGCCGGACTGGATCAACGACGCCGCAAAGATCAAGACGCCCGACCTCGACCCGCAGCTCGAGCTCCTCTTCGCCGGTGACCGTCTGACCGTCTACGGCGCCGGGCCCCGTTACCTCCTGGCCACCAAGCTCTTCGCGGCCCGCGCCCACGACTTCGACGACGCTCTCCGGCTCGCCGCTGAGACCGGCATCACCGACGCGGACGACATGCTTGACCTGCTCGCTGACGCATACCCGCACCGGCTGCTGACCCCCAGAATCGAGTACCACGCCCGGCAAGTGGCAGAGGCCGCCCAAGCCGGCACCCAGCCGGGACAGGGCGAATAGGACAGAGCCGCCCGAGCCCCCTCTCAGTCCCGGTCCACGCAGTGGACGAGCTGCGGCAGGTCCCGGATCAAGGCACCTCAGTCGTAGAGAACCTTGAGGTCGTCGGGGCTGTAGCCGAAGTGCTCGAGTAGTCTGCGCGCTCTTCTGTCGATGTCGCCGGCACTGAGGTGGTTATCGAAGAAGTAGCCCGAATGGGCTGGCTCGTAGTAGTGCCCTTCTCCTCCATACTTGACTTGCCGCGGATCGCGGGCCGCGTACGGAAACTTGCGCCCCCTGAGCTCGAGGACGAGATCGAAGTCGTCGCGATGTCGCTCGTAGAGAAGGTCAATGAAACTTTCGAAAGCACCTTTGTGGGACTTGACCGGGCGACGTTGGCCCCATAGCTCAATTGCTGTGGGCTTCACGCTTGGACGGGGGGTCTTTCGTTTCGCTCCCTTCTCCTGCTGGGTCGGCGGGGAGAGCGTTTCCGGAGGCTCGGCCGGGACGGCCGCGGATGGGATGGGTGAGCCGGTGAGAGCGGCGCGGACCTGTTCGGGGGTGGGCCGCAGGTTCAACTCGTCGTAGACCCGCTTGCCGAGGAGTTCGACCAGCTCGTCGTCAGGCTCCGTCAGCATGCCCTTCCAGATGCTCGGGATCTCCTTGTTCAACTGGGCTGCCTCGAGACCGGCCTTTCGGACTGCCTTCGCTCGTCTCTCCGCTTGCCCGCTGACCAGCATCTCCCTGCTCAGGAACGCGTTGAAGTCCTCCAGGAGTTGCTCGACGGGGTCCTTGGTGACGTTCAGAACCGCGAATCGACGTTCAGACGGCGGGCCCGATTCCCGCGGGAGATAGAGCCACCATTCCAACCCGGTCGTGAGCACGCAGATGTCCACTCCCTCGTGGAATGCATAGCCGAGGACTTGGCCAACGTGGCTGCCGAGATCAGATCCTGGGGCCTTGGCCTCGATCAGCGCAACGACGCGGCCCGAACTCCGCAGCGCCATGTCCGCTCGACCACCGCTGCCCTTGCCGCCCACCGGGTGTTCGTAGAGAACCTCCGGTCCAGACGGCTCCCAACCGAGGCCCTGCAGGATCGGCGCGATAATTTGAAACTTGGCCGACTCCTCGTTCTGAGGTGGTGACGCGAAGCGAATCGTCTCAAGACGTTGTTGTAGTGACATGACTTCTTGCAGTCCGAGGTGGCGTTGGGCGGCCACTCAGCGTAGTGCGGTCCGTTGAGGGCCGACGACGGCTGATCGGCCCCGCGCGCTGAGGTCGCCTCAGTCACGGTGTGTCGAAGAACTCTCCGAGTGCTTCCGCCGGCGTGATGGCGCGGATCGGCGAATTCCTGTAGTCCTTGACATTCCTCGTGACGATGCGCTGAGCCCCGCATGCGCGTGCCGCTGCGACCTGCATCGCGTCCTCGAAGTCGGCCATCGGGAGCCCCACGGCGTAGCGGAGCGATTCTGTGTCGGTGACGGCGACCTGCACGAAGTCGCTGAGTTCTGCGATGAAGTCGCGAGCGTCGGCGCCGCCGGCCGATGGCGCCACGATGTAGTAGAAGTTCGAGATGCTGTGCCAGGCGATGAACGCTCGCTGTCGTCCTTGCTCGAGCCGGTCGAGGAGTTCCGAGGAGGAGTCCGCGTGCGGATGCCTGTCGAGGGCCACATCGATGAGCACGTCGGTGTCGAGAAGCATCAGAGATACTTCCGAGCCAGCGCCTCGAAGCGCGGGTCATCGCGCGGCACCGCCCGCAGTCGGCCCCGCCATCGAGCGGAGAACGAGGCCCCGTGCGCTCCTGCTTTCTCTCTGAGGGATTGTTCGATCAGCGACGAGAGCGACAGGCCGCGAGAACGGGCGTATCGCTTGGCCACCGGGATCAGCTCGGCATCCACTGTGATGGTCAACTTTCTCTTCATCGGGTCGCCTCCTGCCGCCCGCTCCCTATACGTATACGTACTAAGTCTATCATTATACGTATATCATCCACCGCCGACCGCGGTCGGTCGTCCCTGAGCGCTGAGTTCTGGCGATCCGGGACTGCGAGGCGCGCCCCGGCTCAGCGGTCACCGACCTCCGCGACACCGCCGAGTTCGGCGACGGCGAGGACCTCTGGCCCGACGGGACGCGTCTGTACGCCGTCATGAGTGTTCGACCTGCTGGACGCCTATTCGCCGTCGCGGCGCTCGTTCTCGCGCTTGCTACCGCATGCGGGTCAGCAGATGAACCGTCGCCACCGCCGACGACGGCCGAGCCGGTCCTCCCGAGCACCGAAGCGGACAGTGCGCCAATGGATGAGCCGTTGGAATCCGGAACCAGGCGGGGGACCCGCACGCCGCCCCTACAATTGGCGCGTGGACAGTCTGGACCGGGGCCGCGTCATCGAGATTCTCCGGGAGCACAGGGAGACGCTCGCCGAGCGATTCGGTGTGACGAGGCTTGCCCTGTTCGGCTCTTTCGCCCGTGATCAGGCCACCGAGGCGAGCGATGTCGACCTCCTCGTCGGCTTCGACGGGCCCGCCACGTCGAGGTCGTACTTCGGCGTGCAGTTCTACCTCGAGGACCTGCTCGGCCGACGTGTCGACCTCGTGACCACCAAAGCGCTCCGTCCCCGGTTCCGCCCGTACGTGGAGCGCGAGGCCGTGCATGTCTGAACCCGACAGAGACCGTGACTGGCGGTTCTACGTCCAGGACATGGTCGAGTTCGGCGAGCGGGTGGCCGCCTACGTGGAGGGGTTGGATCAGCAGGCGTTCAAGGCCGACCAGCGAACCTACGACGCAGCGCTGCGCAATATCGAACTCCTAGGCGAGGCGGCGACGCATGTCCCCGAGAGCGTGCGTGCCGAACACCCGGAGATTGCTTGGCGCCAGATCGTCGGAACCAGGAATCGCCTGGCTCACGGTTACCTCGGCATCGACGACGACGTCATCTGGGACATCATCCAGACCGACATTCCCGGTTTGCTCGACGCACTCCGGCGTCTCGCGGACGACGAGCGGGCGTGATCCGGCTCCCCGGAATCCACGCAGGAAGACCGGGGAACGTTGAGTTGTCACCTGACGTATCTTGAGCAGCGCTTCGGCGAAGCGGTACGTTGAGCGGCTGGGCCGTGAAGGGAAGGAGTGACAGCGTGGACCGGGTGGTTCTCTACAGTCTGAACACGGAGGCGCGGACGCCGACTTGACAGGAGTGCTGCCGCGTTCGGGACTTCCTGAACGAGCACTCCGTCGAGTTCGACGATCGCAACATCCGCCAGAGCAGCCACGCCCGCGACGAGTTGCTGGCGCTGACCGGGGACCTCGTCGTGCCGACGTTGATCGCCGGTGACCGCCAAGTGGTGGGGTTCGACGCCGCAGCACTCGCGGAGATCGCGGGCCTCCGGGCGCCGGACGTGCCGGCCGGGAGCGCGGCGACCGCCGCCGGCCCTCCGGGGAACTCCCTCGAGGCCGATCAGGGCCAGCGGGTCATCGCCTCCGGCGAGACCCTGGCCGACGACCTGCAGAACCTGCTGGGACGCATCAACGCGGAACTCGACTACAACGTCGCCAAAGGCAGCACGCCGTTCCGCCAGGGGATGCACGACGGCCTGCGATTCGCCCAGGACGCCGTGGCGGACCTCTTGACGCGCCACGGCCACACCGCCGAGGTCGAGCCCCGGGACTGGGACTTCTGAGTAACTCGCCCGTGCGCAGCCCGCGTCAGGCTCCGGACCGGCGGACGAGGCGTGCGATGGCCTCGGCCGCGGCGGGGTAGCGGGATGCCAGGTCCGCCTCCACGCCCAACTCGAACCCGCTCTGATTGAACGGCGGCGCCATGGTGGTGCCGACGAGCGACCACTCGCCGGTGGTGGCGGCTCCCATCCAGGTGCCGGCCGGGACGGCGACACAGGGTCGCTGGCCTCGCCCGAGGTCGTTGCCCAGGGTCGGTGCGGCGATGCTGCCGTCGGACGCCAGCAGGAGCATCTCCACCGCCGCGCCGGCGTAGTGGTGCCACAGCTCGGGCCCATCCTGGCGGTGCATGGCCGAGAAGTTGCCGGATCGCATGACGTAGTAGATGGCCGAACTGTGCTCGTCGCGCCACGTCTCGGTGAAGTACCCCTCGTTGTCCGGCAGCAGCTCCAGACCGAGCAGGCCGATGATGTCGGAGGCTCGCATCTGCGCAGCCTACGGTTCGCAATACGTTCAACACATCGATCCGGTAGTCCGGGGTGGTCGTGCTACCCCGTGATTGTGCTACCCCGCAAGGAGTCCTCCAGCGTCGCCCGGAACCGCTCCGCCAGGCGAATGCCGCCCCCCGAGCGCGGCGAACGTGCCGGTGAACAGCACGAAGCGGTCGGGGCTCAGATGCCGCCGATGGGTCCGAGGGCTCGGCGGTAGGCGAGGGCGGCGGCGTCGGGGCCGCGGAGGTGGAGTTCCTCGGTGAGGCGGACTGGTAGCGGCACGGGGCGCTGGCTCTCCACGACGCGGCGGTCGCCCTCCATGATCACGTGGGTGAACTCGTGGAATCCGGTTCGATCGACGCCCAGGTCGTAGTTCCGGGACAGCCAGAGGAACAGCTCGTTGGAGTCGTCGTTGGTGGGGCGGCACGCCAGCGACACCACAGTGCTATGGCCGTCGGGGGTGCCCTTGCGCAGGTGCACGCTGAACGGCAGCCACAGGAAGTACTCCCAGTGCACCTCGGTCCCGCTGGGGGAGTGCACCCCGCCCGGCTCGAGCGCCTTGTAGCTGACGTAGAAGCCGTAGTCGGTTTCGGACACGTCGTAGGGGCCGGTCACCGTTTGGTCGCGGCTGCCCAGCAGCCCGTCGTGGAGGAACGGGAAGTGCGAGACGTCGAGGAAGTTCTCGACGGTCCGAGCCGCTGAGGCGTGCCACGAGTAGCGGTGGCTGTACCAGATCTCGACGTTGGGGTCGTCCCACTCGCCGCCGGGCCACTCGGTTATTGGCCCCGCCGGGTCGGCCAGGGCAACCCAGACGAGCCCGTAGCGCTCGGCGGTGGGGAAGCTGTTGACCCTGGCACCCGACGGGATCACCGAGCCGGGCTCCAGCGCGGGGATATTCACGCAGCGTCCGTCGCCGTTGTACTCCCAGCCGTGATAAGGGCAGACGATGCAGCCCTCCGGGGTGGTCCAGCCCAGCGATAGGGCGGTTCCCCGGTGGATGCAGAGGTCCTCCATGACGCGGGCCTGCCCGCTGTCGCGGTAGGCCACCAGTCGCCGCCCCAGCAACTCGAATCCGATCGGCGCGTCGGGGGTCACTTCGGCCGATTCCAGCACCGGATGCCAGTAGTTCGTGAGGTCGGGAGCGCTGGGCTCGATGTCGTCGAGGGTCGCAGCAGTGGCTGTCGTGGTCATGATTCCCCCTTGATGCGAGTCTGGCTACTCCCGATGGTGGTCGATCCCGAAGAACGTGGCCTGCAGCAGCTCCTCGTCCAGCATGTCCTCAGCCGGCTGTGACGATCCCAGCACGCCGGAGTTCATGACATAGACCCTGTCCACGTGCGGCAGGCACAGCATGGGGCTCTCCTCGATGACCCACAGCACCGATGTGCCCTGCTCGCGGACGGCCACGATGTCGGCGATGCGCGCCTGCACGATGGATGGGGCCAGACCGGTGGTGGGCTCGTCGAGCGCCAGGAAGCGGGGCTCGGAGATCATCGCCGAGGCGATGGCCAGCATCTGGCGCTCGCCGCCTGACAGCGTGCCGGCGCGGGCTCGGCGCAACTCCTGCAGCGCCGGGAAGGATTCCAGCATCTCACCGATGCGGCGGTGCTGGGTGCGCGCGTGCTCGTGCAGCAGGCTGACGGCGAGATTGTCGTAGACCGTGAGTTCCGGGAACGTGCTGCCCTCCTGGGGGACGTAGGCCATCCCGAGCTTGGCGCGGGCTCCCGGGGTGGTCGGGCCGAGGTCCTCGTCGCCGAAGGTCATCGTGCCGCCGCGCAACGCCAGCAGCCCGAACAGCGTCTTCAACAGGGTCGACTTGCCGGCGCCGTTCGGCCCGATCACCGCCACGATCTCCGCCGGGGCCACCGCCAGGCTCACGCCGTGCAGGATGGGCAGGTCGCCGTAGCCGGAGTCCACGTCGCGGAGCACCAGGCTCGGTGCCGGGGACCGGTCCACGGAGGTGCCGGCGGCCGACTCGTCGCTCACGTGTCCGCTCCCATGTACACCTGGCGCACCAGTGGGTTGGCGGCGATCTCCTCGGGGGTCCCCTCGGCGATGATCCGCCCGTTGGCCATGGTGTGCACGTAGTCGGCCACGTCGAGCACGAAGGAGAGGTTGTGGTCGATGATCATGAGGGCGATGCCACTGCGATGCACGTCACGGATCAGTTCGGAGAGCCGCGAGATCGCACCGGGGTTGACTCCGGCCGCGGGTTCGTCCAGAAGCAGCAGCCGGGGCTGGGCCATGAGTTGCCGGGCCAACTCGGCGAGCTTGCGGTCGCCGGCGGCCAACTCGTCCACCGGCGTGTCGATCAGTTCGTTCAGCCCCAGGTGCTGCAGGATGCCGTCGGCTCTCTCAGAGAGTTCGGCGGTCTCGCGCCGGCCCCGCCACGTCAGCATGTTGGACAGCACCGAATGCGAGGCGCCCGCCACCTGCAGGCTCTCCCAGACGGTCATGGTGGGGAAACCCACCGGCGTCTGGAAGGTGCGCACGACGCCGCGCCGGGACATGTCCCAGGGGGCCAGGCCGGTCACCGGGCGGCTGTCGAACGTGATGTTGCCGGCGTCGGCGCGCTCGTAGCCGGTGAAGATGTTGAACAGTGTCGTCTTGCCGGCGCCGTTGGGTCCGATGAGGGCGGTGATGCGATCCGGGTACAGATCCAGGGACACGTCGTGCACGGCCACGTTGCCCCCGAAGGCCTTGTGCAGGCCGTGCGTGCTCAGCAGGGCGCTGCCGGCGTTGTGCTCCGGGGCGTTCACG
This sequence comes from bacterium, assembly GCA_026708055.1. Taxonomy (NCBI): domain Bacteria; species bacterium. The sequence goes on from JAPOVS010000085.1 coordinate 13,383, forward strand.
GCGCCACCCCCTGCGGGGCGTCGGGGCTTCCGCGCAGGCGCCGCATTCGCGACGCAACGGCGGCCCCGACGGTTCCGGCGAGGTCGAAGGCGGAGTCGACGGCTCCGTCGAGGAGGGTCGGCCGGCGGGCCCTCTCCCCGAACGTCTTGCGCTCCGAGAGCAGGCCCTCTGGGCGGAAGCGCAGCACCAGCACCAGCAGCAGGCCGATGGCCAGGGGATGCACGGCCACCAGCACGTTGCGGAACTCCAGCGGCACCTCGATCAACTCCACCAACTCGGTGAAGAGCAGCAGGACTGCCACGCCCAGCACGGCGCCGAAGCGGCTGGCGATGCCGCCGAGTACCAGCGCGGTCCATGCGGTGAACGTGAACTGCGGCTCGAAGACGCTGGGATTGGCGTAACTCAGCCACCACAGGTACAGCGGGGCGACGCCGCCCACGGCGATGCCCACCAGCACGAAGGTCTGCAGGCGCAGCCAGCTGACGCGGATTCCCAGCGACAGCGCCGCCGGCTCGTTGTCGCGCATGGCCCGCAGCGCCCGCCCGTAGCCCGAGCGGCTGACCCGCCGGGTCAGCCCGTAGACGAGCAGCGCAGCCCCCCAGGTCACGGCGAGCAGGACGGCTCGCAGGGGGTTGCGTTCGAAAAAGCTCTCGAACGGCCGGGCCACGCTGTAGAAGCCCACCGTCCCGTGGGTGACGCCGCGCAGGTTGATCGCCAGCTGGCGGAACACCTCCGCGAAGGCGAATGTGATGATCAGGAAATACTCGCGCCGTGCTCGCAGCGCAGGCAGCCCCACGAGGAATGCCACGATGCCGGTCATCGCCATGGCTGCTAGGATTCCGGCCCAGACGGGCCAACCGGGGGCGTAGGTCACGTCGAATTCGCCGGGGGGGTTGGTGGTGATGGTGTAGGTGTAGGAGCCGATGGCGAGCAGCCCCACGATGCCCAGGTCCCACATGCCGCCCCATCCCGCCTCCACGTTCAGCAGCATGGTGACCGCGGCGTAGATGCCGATGAGAGTGAAGAGGCTCAGCCAGAACGTGGGCGACCCCAGGGCGCTGAGGGCGGCGAACGTGCTCATGCGGCCTGCTCCGCCCGGCGGCGCGTGCTGAACAAGCCCTCTGGGCGCACGAGCAGTACCAGGATCAGCGCGCCGAACGCCACGACCAGGCGGTACGCGGTCGGGATCCACAGGGCGCTCACCTCCATCGCAAGCCCCAGGAGCACGGCCGCGGCCATGACCCCCATGATGCTGCCGGTGCCGCCCAGCACGGCCGCGGACAGGATCACGAGGATGTTCTCCCATCCCAGCGGGCTGGTGACGCCGCCGCGGCGCACCGCGATCATCAACCCGGCCATGGCGGCCAGCGCCGAGCCGATGAACCACACGACACTGGAGACCACCCGCACCGGGATGCCGCGCACCGCCGCCAGGGCGGGATTCGAGGCCGCGGCGCGCAGCCAGCGACCCATGCGCGTCAGAGACAGGAAGAACTGCAGACTCAGCACCGCGCCCAGCGACAGCAGGATCATGCCCAACTCGCCGGTGGCGATGACGAGGGCGTCGTGCTGGGCGCCGAAGCCGTCGCTCCGGGTCGACAGCCCGAGGACGACGGCGGCCGCCACGGCGGCGAGAGCCAGCGTCACCCCAGTCCCGCGAGCCGCCCACAACTCGCCCCAGGTGCCGGCGACCTCGCGGTGCTCGGCGCGGCGGGAGCGGTTGGCCAAGAGCCAGCCCACCAGCGCCGACAGCACGGCGGCCAGCACCAGAACCAGCACGAACTCGGGCACCGAGAACTCGATGCGGCTGCCGAAGCCCACCGGCACCTTGCGCAGAATGGTGCCGAAGATGGCGATGATCGCCCCGTAGATGACGAAGGCGAGTCCGATGGACGTGAAGAGCAACACGTTCCCGCCCTTGTCCATCACCGGCTTGAAGACCACGATCCCCAGGGCAACGCCCAGGACGCCCACGAGCAGCATGGATACAACCCCGGCCACGAAGACGTTCAGTCCGGCGTCGGTGATGAGGATGATGGACAGGAATGCGCCGAGAGCCAGCATCTGCCCGTGGGCGATGTGCAGGATGTTCTCGGTCTGGCGGATGAGGGCGAACCCGACCGTGGCGGCGGCCAGCACCCCCCCGGTGGTCAGTCCGAAGATGACGTGTTGCACGCGAAAAGAATCGGATCTCGGGGCGACCCCGCCGTCGCGCGGGGTCGCCCCGGAGTGATCCTGGGTCTGGGTAGCCTAGCGGCCGAGGCTTGCGTCGAGTTCGACGACCTCGCGCTCGGTGTAGCTGCCACCGACGATGTGCTGCACGGCGACCTTGGGCGAGACCAGGTTGCCGGTCGTGGTGTGCAACTCGATCGAGCCCGAGGGGCCGTCGTAATCGATCTGCTCGCCGCGCTCGAGCGCTGCGACGCCGTCGGCGTACGTGTACACCTTGGTGCCCGGCGCGTTCACGATGTTGTAGATCTGAGCGGCGACGGCGGGACCGTCGGTGGACTCGGCGGCCGTCATCGCCAACGCCAGCACGATGTACTGGTCGAACTGGTTGGTCTCGTAGAAGCCCGTTGGAGGCGCCTTGCCGGCGTACTCCTGGTGCGCCGCGGCGAAGGCCGTGTACGCCGGGGAGCCGAAGTCATCGGTGACCTGGGCGGCCAGGATCCGGCCGGTCGGCAACTCTGCGGCTGTCTCGGCGATGTCGGGCACCTGCAGGTCAGGGGAGACCAGGATCTGTGCGTCGTAGCCCCTGGCGATGTATTCACGGATGATCGGGATCCCGGCCTGGGGGCCGGCACCGATGTAGACGGCGTCGGGATCGCCCGCGAACGCCTGCTCGACCTCGGCCTGGTAGCTGTCGCTGCCGGGAGCGAATCGCACGTCGGCGATGATCTCACCGCCGACCTTGTTCTCCCAGACGTCCTTGAACACGTTGGCCGGGCTCTCGGTGCCCTCGGTCTGCTGCACCAGCATGGCCACCCGGGTGAAGCCCAGGTCGCGGGCCAACTGCGCGGAGATGATCCCGTAGGTGGTGTCCGATGCGGTGATGCGCCAGATGTAGTTGCCGCCCTCGGTGTCCAGCACCGTCGTGCCGCAGGCCGGGCACATGGTCGGCATCTCGTCCTCCGCCACGGTGTTCAGCAGGGCCACGGCGCCGTCAGACTCGACGCCGCCGAGTGCGTCGATCTCCTCACGGATCCGGTTGTAACCCGTGACCGCGCCCTCCGGCGTGGACAGGTTGTCCTGCACCACGAGTTCGGCGTCGCGGCCCAGGATGCCGCCGCTCTCGTTGATCACGCCGATAGCGGCTTCCGCGCCGTCCTGGCTGGGCGGACCCCACTCGGCGTAGTCCCCAGAGAGTCCGGCGAGGAAGCCGAGCTTGACCGGCCCCTCGTCGTCGTCGCCGCAGCTGAGGACGACACCGCCCAAGACCACGATCGTGAGCAATGACAGGAAAATGCGTCGCACGTTTCCCCTCCCAGTTGTCTTTCAACCCGTCAGATTCGAGACCTCAGTCCGCGGGCACCAAGGCACGCAGCGCTTCAATCCCATTGAAGAGACAGTAGCAGGGCTGCCGTGACGGTGTGAAACCAGCGGCAGGCGGCGTCGCACTAGGCAGGGGTTGCCGCGGTCCTTCCGGCCATGGCGAGAGCCAGCTCGTCCATGTCGAGATCGCTCACGGAGCATTCCAGCATGATGCGGCCCCGGAACAGCACGATGAGGCGGTCGCTCAGCTTCAGCAACTCCTCGAGATCCATCGAGAGCAGCAGCACGGCGGCGTCGCTCCCCTTGACGTCGAGCAGCCGCCGGTGCACGTATTCGATGGCACCCACGTCCAGGCCCCACGTAGGGTTGTCCGCCACGAGCACGCGTGGCTCCCGCGACAGCTCCCGGGCGAGGACCACCTTCTGCTGGTTGCCGCCGGAGAGGCTCGAGGCCAGCAGGTCGGGGTCGGGCGGCCGGACGTCGTACTCCTCGAGCAGTTCCCGGGAACGGCGTCGGACGCGCCGCCAATCCAGGAGGCCGCGCCGGTTGTAGGCACCGGCGGGGATGTCGGACATGGCGATGTTCTCCGCCACGGTCATGTCGAGGATCAGGCCCCAGGCGTGGCGGTCCTCGGGGATCACCGCCAGGCCGGCGCTGCGCAGGGCGCTCGTGCCGGCTCCGGTCACGTCCTCGCCGGCGACGTGGACGGTGCCGGATTCCGCCTCGTCGAGCCCGCAGATGCAGTTGACCAGGGTGCGCTGCCCGTTGCCCTCGACACCCGCCACGCCGAGGATCTCGCCGGGTCGCACGATGAAGGACATGTCGTCGAGATGGTCGGCGCCCTCGCCGGGAGCGTTCAGTTGGCGGACCTCCAGCAGTGGGACGTCGTCGGTCCAGGGGGCGTGGTCGCTCTCGACGGCGGTGATCTCATGGCCGGTCATGGCCCGCGTGAGGCTGCGCTCGTCGAATTCGCCGCGTTCGGTCGTGCCGACCTTGTGGCCGCCGCGCAGCACGGTGACCCGGTCGGCCACCTCCATGACCTCACCAAGCTTGTGGGTCACGAGCACGATCGAGCAGCCGCGGTCGCGCAGGTCGCGCAGGATCTCCAGCAGGTTCTCGATCTGGCGGGGGCCCAGCAGGGAGGTGGGCTCGTCCAGGATCAGGATGGTGGCGCCGCGGTAGAGCACCTTGAGGATCTCGACCCGCTGCTGGAGATCGACGGGAAGGTTCTGCACCTGCACGTGGGGATCCAGCGGCATGCCGAAGCGCTCGGCCAAGTCGGTTGTCTCGGTGCCGATGGCGCCGCGCCTGAACCGGAGATCGGTGGCGGGCCGCGATCCCAGCACGATGTTCTCGGCGACACTGAAGGTGGGGACCAGCGAGAAGTGCTGGTGCACCATGCCGATACCCAGTTCGAGAGCGTCGTGCGGGGAGTGGATGTCGGCCTGGGAACCGCGCACCCGAACCGTCCCGGCATCGGGGAGGACGTGGCCGAACATCACGTTCATCAGCGTCGTCTTGCCGGCGCCGTTCTCGCCCAGCAGCACGTGGATCTCACCGGCGCGCAGGTCGAAGTCGATGTCCACGTTCGCTCGCGTCTCGCCGTAGCTCTTGGAGATGCCGTGCAGTTCGACGACGCTGCCGTTGGTTGATGCGCTCACGGCGGGCTGCTCCTCTAGTCCGCGGACACGTTGCCGCCGTCGCCGCCGGCGGTCATGGCGCGCCACACCTTCTCGGGTGTCATCGGCATGTCCAGGTGGCGAACGCCGAACGGCGCCAACGCGTCGATCACCGCGCTCTGCACCGCGGGTGTGGCGCCGACCGTGCCGGCCTCGCCGATGCCCTTGGCGCCGAGCGGGTTGAGCGGCGTGGGTGTGTTGTTCCGGTGGGTCTCGAAGTCGCAGAACTCCGCCGCCGAGGGGATGAGGTAGTCCCCGAAGTTGGTGGTTCGCGGGCCGGCGCCGGCGTCGTAGACCATCTCCTCCCACAGCGCCTGCGCGATGCCCTGGGCGATGCCGCCGTGCTGCTGCCCCTCGGCCAGGAGCGGGTTGATGACGTTGCCGCAGTCGTCCACGCAGAGGTGGCGCAGCTGGCGGACGCCCCCGGTCTCGGTGTCCACTTCCACGACGGCCACGTGCGTGCCGAAGGGGAAGGTCCGGGCACCCTGGTCGAAGTCACACTCGGCGGCGAGCGGCTCGGGGGAGAGTTCGGCCAGCCTGCTCCACGAGAGCACCGTGTCGGGCGATCCGGCCACGCCGAGGCCCTCCCCGTGATAGACCGCGATGTCGTCCACGTTGGCCTCGAGATGCTCGGCGGCCAACTGGCGGGCCTGGTCCACCACGGCCGCCGCGGCGCGGTCGATCGCCGATCCGCCCAGTTGCAGGGAGCGGGAGCCGTAGGTGCCGTTGCCGCGAGGAACAAGGTCGGTGTCGGACTGGACGACGGTGATGTGCTCCCAACCGATGCCCAGTTGCTCCGAAGCGATCTGGGCGTAGGTGGTCTGGTGGCCCTGCCCATGGGACGACACACCCGACAGGACGGTGACCGCGCCGTCGTCGTGGACCTCCACCGAGCCGAAGTCGTTGCTGGGACCGTTGCCGGTCACCTCGATGTAGTTGGCCACGCCGATGCCGAGCTGGTGGCGGTCGCCACGGCCGCGCCGCTCGGCCTGCTCGGCGCGCAAATCCTCGTAGCCGACGAGCTCGACGGCGCGTTCCATCGCCGCCAGGTAGTCACCGGCGTCGTAGACGGCCCCGGTGGGGGTCTCGACGGGGTCGCTGTGGGTCTCGATCAGGTTCCGGTGCCGCACCTCGACCGGGTCCATGCCCAGCTCGGCCGCCAGGAGGTCCATGGCCCGCTCCACCGTCGCGGCCGCCTCGGGCCGCCCGGCCCCTCGCAGGGCGCCGGTGGGTGCGGTGTTGGTCACAACGCTTCTTGCCCTGAAGTCGATCCGCGGGATCCGGTAGGTGCCCGAGGCCATCATCTTGGTGTAGAAGGTGAGCCAGGCACCGATGTCGGGGTAGGCCCCGGCGTCCTGGGTGACGCTCCACTTCATGCCCACGACGGTGCCGTCGGACCTCGCTCCGATCTCCACGTCCTGGACTTGGCCACGGGCGTGGCCCATGTGGAGCATGTTCTCGGTGCGGGACTCGATCCAGAGAAGCGGCTCGCCGAGCCGCACAGCCAAGGCTGTGGTCACCACCTGCTCCACGTAGGCGTGGCCCTTGGCTCCGAACCCGCCGCCGGTTGCCGGAACCACGACATGGATCCGGTCGATGTCGAGTTCCAGGCAGTCGGCGATGGTCCGCTGGACCGAGAACGGGCACTGGGTGGGGACCCAGAGCCGCAGGCGCCCCTGACCGTTGTCGCTGTCGACGTTCGGAATCGCCAGGATCCCGTTGGTCTCCATTGGCGCCGGCGCGATCTTCTGGTTCACGTATCTGAACGACACCACCACGTCGGCGTCGTCGAGGGCTCCCGGGTCCTCGGTCGGATCGACTTCGAAGACGACCTCGGTGGCCGCCATCGGGTCTGAGACGCCCGGCAGCTCCTCGATCTCGACGGTGACTTCCTCGGCCCGGTCACGAGCCTCCGCAAGCGAGTCGGCCACGACGACGGCGACGGGATCGCCGACGTAGCCCACCGTCCCGATCGCCAGGGCGGGACGCCCGAAATGGGAGGGTGCCGGTGGACCGGCGAGCATGTCCGGGATGTGCAGATCCTCGGCGGTGTAGACGCCCTCGCCGTCGGAGATGCTGATGATCCGCCCGTGCGGCACGTCGGAGCGCACGAAGACGACGCGGCGCGCCTCGATTTCCAGGTCGTCTACGTACGGCCGGCCGCCGACCAGCAGTGCCGCATCCTCGCGGCGCAGCACGCTGTGGCCGAGGATCGAGCCTGCTGTCGCCATGGGCTGCTCCCGTCGCCTGTCCCGAACCCCGCCGTCAGGCCGACGGGGCGTAGCCGATCAGGTCCAGGATGACGTGCGCGCCGGGCACCTGCAGCGGCCCGCCGATGCGCATCGTCGTGGAGGCCGGCTTGGAGCCCGGGAAGTGGCGCGCCCACTCGTTGATGGAGATCTGGAAGTCGGCGAAGTCGGCGTGGTAGCACTGCCGCTTGCAGATGTTCTCCAGCGAGGTGCCGGCGGCCTCGCAGATGGCCGAGATGTTGCCCAGCAGGTGCTCCATCTCCATCTGCGGTGGCAGCCCGTAGTGCGGGAAGCCCGGGTTGCGCTGCACGCCGGCGGGCAGGCTGCCCCGCTCGTCGGTGGGGATCATGGTGCTGAAGAAGAGGTAGTCGCCCGCCTTGACGGCCTGCGGCTCGTGCCACGGCGGCTCCACCGCATCGGAGGTCTCGATGGTCTGCTTGGAGATGGAGGCGTCGTCGGCCAGCAGCTTCATGGCGATCTCGACGCGCGAGCCCATGCCGCCGAGGCCCATGTAGGGAACCACGACGCGCGCCGGCGGGTTCTCCGGGAACCACTGCCGCCACACCCGGTCCATGCCGGCGAAGTCGTTGGGGCTCGAGAGGTAGACGGTGGCCTTCACGCAGTTGTCCTGCAGCGACGAGGCGCCGGCGGCGGCGGCGATCTTCTCGAGCTTCTGGAGCGTGTAGTCGGTCTGGCGCTCGATCGGCGAGTCGTACCAGAGGTACGGGTTGACTCGGGCCTCCGGCGCCAGGCCGCTGAGCGGGCCCATGTGGCGCTCGGACATCCAGTCGCCCATCCAGTCCACGGGGATCTCCCCGGCCAGGAAGATCCAGTCGCCGCGCCGGACGGCCGGTGAGTAGCCGGCCAGCGGCGACGGGACGCCCTCGGGAGTCTCGAAGCCCACGCTGGGGCCGCCGGGGATGGCCAGCAGATCCACCTCGATGAGCGAGTCCGCTACCAGCAGTTCCTTGATGCCCATGCCGGTGGAGGCGGGGCGCGGCGGCTTGATGTAGATGTCGCGGGTGCGCAGGTACGGCGTGATGGTGAGGCGCGGCCAGGTGTTGCCCTCGGCGAACTCCTCCATCGTGGGGTACTCCGAGGTGAACCACTGGTAGATGCGCACCACGTCGGTGGCGATGTCGCACCCGGCGGCGGCCAGAGTGGAGGTGAGGTTGTCCAGGATGACCTTGGACTGCAACTCCAGGTGGTTGTCCAGGTAGGGGTTGCGGCCGTCGCCGCCGCCCTCGGCGGTGATGCCGGTCTCGAAGTCGGTGGCGAGCTGGCCCGACAGGAACACCCAGTCGCCGGCCTTGACGCACGGCGTGTAGGGCATGAGCGGCATGGGCTCGCCGCCCCAGATGTGTTGGATGTCGCTGGACATTGTTTCCTCCGGTTGGGTTTGCGGTTCTGTCGGGGCGTCGACGGTGGACGGCCCCAGGCGCGCGCCCGCTGCCGTCCACCGTTGTTCAGTTGTTCGGCCCGGCCTTCAGGCGGCTTCCTGGCTCTCGGCGTCCCGGTCCAGGAGCAGTCCGCAGCTCTCGGTGATCTCGGTGATCCCCTCGAACCCCGCGGGCAGGTCCATGCCCTTGCGGGCGTACCACTCGCGCACCAGGGCGGGGCCGTCGGTGACGAGCCCGAGGTGCAGCGAGATGATCGCCAGCGCCGAGTCCTCGACCTCGGCGCTGTAGCCCGCCACGATGTCGCGGGGCACGATCACCCGGAAGTCGCGGTTGGCGGCATCGAACGCGGAGGAGAGCACGCAGGCGTCGGTGTAGGTGCCGGTCAGCACCAGGTTCGGGATGTTCATCTGGTGGAGCAGGAACTCCAGATCGGTGGGATAGAAGGCCGACAGGCGCTTCTTGGTGCGCACGTAGAGGTCACCCTCTTCCTCCTCGATCAGGATGTCGAGCCACTCGGTGCCCTCCCAGGAGTGCTGGTCCATCAGCGGGTTGGGCGGCAGGTACAACTCGTACATCGCACGCCAGTTGGCCATGCGGTTGTGGTGCCGCGAGTGCAGGTCGTCGATCCCGCCGTAGCGCTGCCAATGCTGGACGTGGATGATGGGAATGCCGATGGCGCGGCAGGCGGCGTGGAACATGTTGTGCGCCGGGATGCGCCAGCGGGCACGCGGCGCGGGGCACGTCAACTCGGCCTCGGGCCCCACGTGACCGCGGTGCATGTCGATGCAGGCGACTGCGGTCTTGTCGGGGTCCAGCCACTTGTCGAACACGTCGGCGGAGTTGCTGGTACCCGAGGGGAGCACGCGCCGCTCCTTGTTCTCCAGGTAGCAGTACATCTCGGTTTCCATGGTTGCCTCCTTTGTTGTCGATTGGGTGTGGGTTGGTGGTTGGTCTATCGGGTCCGGGTGACGCGTGTCGTACGGTCGCCCAACCGCCCGGGGAGCGACCGGACGACAGCCTGGTTGCTCCCCGGTGGTCGGGTGTTGGTTCGGTTGTGCGGGGGTCCGTGCCTCAGCAGCCGATGTCGGCGAGGTCGATCTGGCCGCCGATGCCGACCTCGAGGCCGACGGGGTTGTCGCCCTTGGTCTCGTCGGGGATCTGGATCTCGCCGCTGCGGACCCTGGCCTCGAAGTCCTCGTAGACGGCGAGGTCGTCGGCGCTGAGGGCCGAGAGCGCGGGGTCGCGCAGTTCGGCGGCCTTGATGCCCTCGGTGTTGTAGGCGGTGAAGTCGTTGAACTTCTCGACTGCGCCGTTGACGCCGCGGCTGATCATGTTGTAGGCCACGTCGGCGAGGCCGTGGACCGAGGACGTGAGGATCACGTCGGGGGCGAGGTGGTGGCTGTCGTAGTAGGCCGGGATGACCCAGACCTGGCTGTCGGCCTCCTGCGCCGCGTCGATGATGCCGAGCACGGCCTGGTCGGTGGCGGACTGGATGACGTCCACGCCGCCGGCGATGAGCGCCTGCGCGGCGGTCTTGGCGAGGCCGGTGTCGTCCCAGGTCTGGATGTACTCCTGGGTGAACTCGATGTCGGGGTTCACGCAGCGGGCGCCGAGGTGGAACGTCTCGGGCTGGCGGGTCAGCGCCGGGAACGCGAAGCCGCCGAGGGCGCCCACGTGGCCCGTCTCGGTGATGAGCGCCGCCAGCACGCCGGTGAAGAAGTTGGCGTGGTGCTGGGCCATGTCGATGAAGCAGAGGTTGTCCGGGCTGCCCTCCAGCAGATCCGGCGGGGGATCCACCGGCGCCACGCACACCTGGACGTCGGGGTAGGCCTCGGCCACCTGCGCGGCCGGGTCGGCCATGGCGCCGTGGGCCATGAGGACCAGGTCGAAGCCCTCGCTGGCGTAGGCGAGGCCCTGCTGCAGGTAGTCGTCCACCTCGTAGGCGTACTCGGTCGGCTCGACGTGCACGTTCCCCAGATCGGCCTGGGCCGCCAGGGCGCCGTCCCACCAGGCGTTCGCCCAGCTCTCGTCGTTGGAGAAGCCCGGGAACAGGATCACGACCCGGTAGGGCTCGGCGTCCGCTGCCGCCGCGGGGGCGGGCTCGGGCGGCGGCGGGGGCGGCTCGGGCTCGGCTGCCGGCGGCGGAGCGGGCTCGTCCGCCGCTGCGGGGGCGGGCTCGGGCGGCGGCGGGGGCGGCTCCGGCTCGGCCGCGGGTTCGGGCGGCGGCGGTGGCGGTGCCGCGGTGTCGCCGTCATCGCCGCCGCAGGCAGCGGCGATCAACGCGACACTCAGTAGCAGGCCGAAGAGCTTGGCCACGGTGCGACGGTTCATCTTTCTCTCCTTGGTTGGTTGGTGGATTGGGTCGGGGCCTCGAGCCGCGCGCTCAGGCCGGGTTGTCGAGAGTGTGTGCGGTGACACACGGCGCTTGGCGCATCGTAATTCGACGCCACGGTGCCGCTCCAAGTCACAGGCGTCACTATCGCGCCTCGGCGGCGGGCTCCCGCCAGGGAATTCCCACCGCAGCCGGATAGCGCGTGCCTCGCGACACCGCCACGGCTGCCACGGTGACGAGGTAGGGGAGGGCCAGCCAGAACTGGTCGGGCACGGGATCGAAGAAGTCGATGAGTCCCGCCACGAACTGCAGCGCCTGGCTGAGCCCGAAGAGTCCGGCGATGGCCACCACCCACAGGGGGTTCCAGCGTGCCACGACGACGACGCCGAGGGCTATGAACCCCCGTCCCGACGTGAATCCGGGAATGAACCGACCCGAGGTGGACATCACGAGAGCCGCACCACCAAGTCCGGCCAGGGCGTTGCCGGCGATGACCGCCGTGTACCGCAGCCGCCACACGTCCAGGCCGGCGGACGAGGAGGCGTGGGGACGCTCCCCCGCGGCGCGCACGTAAAGCCCCCACCAGGTGCGTCGCAGCAGGTAGAAGATCACGATGGCCAGAATTATCGAGATCCAGAACAGGAAGTTCTGCTCGTTGAGGATGTCGCGCAGCTTCGGAATCCGCCCCAGCAGGGGGACCGTCCAGGGGGACAGGGTGGGCGAGGTGTTCCCGATGATGACCTGCGCGGTGAGGATCCCCGTGACGCCGAGGGCGAAGATGTTGAACAGCAACCCGGTCACGATCTGGTCGGTGCCGCGCCGTACGTAGAGGGCCGACAGGACGACTCCTGCCGCCATGCCCGTCGCCGTGCCGGCGAGCAGGGCCAGCGGGACGTTGCCCGTGTTGACGCCGACGAGCGCGCAGATCGCCGCGCCGAACAGCATGGTGCCCTCGATGCCCACGTTGAGAACGCCGGCCTGCTCGCTGATGGCCTCACCGAGTGCCGCCAGCAGGACGGGCACCATGAGTGCCAGCCCCGAGGCGAACAGCGTGATGAGGACGACTTCTGTCACGGCGCTCCTAGTGCTGCGCGTAGCGGAACCTGATGGCCCCGGTGACCATCAGCATGATGACGAACGTGGCGATGAGCACCTCGCCGAAGGAGGAGGAGATGCCCGCGGCCGCCTGGAGGCTGTTGCTCCCCACGCGCAGTGTCGAGAAGATGAACGCCGCCGGCAGCACGGCTATCGGGTTCAACCGGGCGAGCAGGGCCACGGCGATGCCGACGTACCCGTAGTTGGAGATCCAAAGGTCCAGAGCCAGGTCGTGGTGGATGCCTCCCACCGTGACGGCGCCGGCCAGACCGCCGGCGGCGCCCGCGGTCACGAAGGAGGACACCGTGACCAGACGGGTGCGCACGCCTGCCAGGCGAGCGGCCCTCGGGTTGGCCCCGACGGAGCGGATGGAGAAGCCGAGTGAGGTGCGTGTCATGAGGACCCATGCCGCCACGGCGGCGGCAAGGGCGATGAAGACGCTGATGTCGACCTTCGCCGAGGCCCAGAAGTCGCGGAAGTGGGCGTTGTCGTGGATCTCCTGGCTCTGGAGCTGCGCGTAGATCTCGGGCCAGGCAACAGTGACGACGTAGTTGGCCGCGAAGAACGCCAGGAAGTTCAACATCAGTGAGGTGACGATCTCGTTGATCCCGAAGTACGCCTTGAGCACGCCCGGGACGGATCCCCAGACCGCTCCACCGGCGGCTGCGCCGACGATGAGGATGAGCACGAACAGTCCGTGCGCGGTGCCTTCGGGGAGCATGATCCCGAGCGTCACCGACACGATCGCGCCGGCGAACATCTGGCCCTCGCCGCCGATGTTCCACAGCCGCGCCGTGAAGGGGATGGCCGCCGCCAGGCCCGTGAGAATCAGGATGGCGGCGGTCATGATGGTCTGGCCAAGGAAGATCTCCTCGGCCAGCGAGTTGTTGACGATGGTCTTGGCGACAGTCCAGGGGTTGCCGCCGAAGGCGACGACGATGATCGCCATCACGGCGATGGTGAGCAGGATCGAGCCGACGATGTCGCCGTGGCGGATGGCCGAGAAGATGTTGAGGCGCGCCAGACCGCCCGGTGCCGTCCGGTCTGTGGCGGCTTCGCCGTTCAGTCTCGTGCCGGCGGCGCCACGGGCGCCGTTCCCCTCGCTCAGTCTTCCTCCCTCGGCCCGCGGTACCGGTGCCGGTCGGCTGCACCCACCGGCCGGTAGTCCGGGACGTGACGTTACTCCCTTTTCGTAATCGCGTTTTCAATCACGTGCATCCGTGTTTCAGCAATATCGAAATCCCGGACCGGTGCGCGCAGTGGGGCCCTTCGAGGCGGTGGCCGCGCTCCTGCGGACGCTCGCGCCGGGGCGCGGTACCATCGAGAACGTGACCCCTTCTTCGGCAGATCGTGCAATTTCCGCCGCGGACGAGTTGGATCCGGACGCCGCGTCGCGGCCGAAAGTCGTCGCCACCGAGGAGCACCTTGCCGAGTTGGGGGGCCGGATCCGTGCCCTGCGAGTCGAGCAGGGGCTCACGCTGCAGATGATCGCTGAGCGCACGGGGCTCAGTTCGTCCATGGTGTCGATGGTGGAGCGAGGGCGGACCTCCCCGTCGATCGGCACGCTGATTGCGATCTCCTCGGCACTCGGTGTTCACATGGCCGACCTGTTCGAGTTGGACGTGGACGGGCCGCGTGACGTGGTGCACCGCGCCATCGATCATCAGGTCGTGGAGACGGCCAACGGGGTGCTGCGGCGGCTGGTGCAGGTGGATCCCCGACGTGGGCTCGAGTTGGTGGTCAACGAGTACGCCCCCGGTACCGCCAGCGCCGTACAGGTCACACACCACAGCGGTTACGAGTACGGCTATGTGCTGGAGGGCACCCTGACGGTCCAACTCCAGAACACCGCGCACCGGCTGCAGCCGGGCGACTCGATCGCGTTCGAGTCCACGCGGCCGCACCGGATCATGAACGAGGGGCGCGGGCGGGCGCGTGCCGTCTGGGTCAACCTGTCGCCGCGGCTCCAGCAGGTCGATGCCGGGGGAGATGGCAACCGGAACGACTGAAGGCCGGGGTCGGCACTCGGCCGGCCGTCAGCGGCCGTGGCAACCGAGACGGCACCGAGAACAACCCACGAATCGGGAGGGCGCTATGAGCGAGACGCTTGGGGGCAGGACGGCTCTGGTGACGGGAGGCAATCGCGGCCTGGGACGGGCCATGGCCCTGGCGATGGCGGAGGCCGGCGCCGACGTCGTCATCTGGGGTCGGGATGTCGGCGCCCTCGAGCGCACCGCGGAGGAGGTGCGCGCCACCGGGCGCGATTGTCTGACCCAGGCGGTCGAGGTGACCGACTCGGAGCAGGTGAACGCCGCCGCCGCCGAGGCCTGGGGGCAGGCGGGCGGTGTGGACGCCGCGTTCACGTCGGCGGGGGTCCTGCTGCTGCAGGCGGCCATCGAGACCAGCGATGCCGACTGGGAGGTGGTCATGGGCGCCAACCTCACCGGCATGTTCTATTGCTGCCGGGCCTTCGGCGAACGCATGCTGGCGCAGGGCCACGGCAAGCTCGTCAACATCGCCTCCAACTTCGGTCTCCACGGCGGCGCCAACTGGGCGGCGTATTCGGCCAGCAAGGCCGGCGTCATCGGCCTCTCCAAGAGCCTCGCCTGGGAATGGGCGCCGTCGGTGACGGTCAACGTGATCGCGCCGGGGGCGTTCTACACCGACATGAACAGCCACCTGCTGGACGTACCGGAGATCATGGCGGCCGTGGAGGGGAACACGCCGCTGGGACGGGTCGGCGACCCGCCCGAACTGGGGCCTCTGGCGGTGATGCTGGCCGGACCGGGGTCGGACTTCATGACCGGGGCCGTCATCAGCGTCGACGGCGGTGTGATCAAGCCCTGACCTGTCCTCGTGCGGTTGCGGGGCCGTCTGTCTCTCCCGCCGCGCCGCCGGCCTTGAGCCCCAGCCTGCGACGGTTCCACGTTTACAGTACGGTTCAAGCGGTTACACAGTTCTTGAAGTCATGGCAACAGGAGAAGTCCGGATGGGTGAGGACCGGGTACAGGTCGTGAAGGGCAGCGGGGATACCGTCTCGCTGCCGCTGATCGCATCCGGTGGCGAGGCCGTGGCGGTCGTCTGGCCGGGCGTGGGGTCCCAGCATCGTTCTCTCCATCGGCTCCTGCTGGATCCCGGCGGGCGGACCATCGATCTGCAGCACCCGTCGGAGGCCGTGTACTACGTGCGCACGGGGTCCGCCACGGTCACCGACGGCGACAGCGGCACGCGGCACGACCTCGTGGAGGGGTCGATGGTGCACGTCGACCCGTCCACGGCGCACCGGTTCGAGGCGGGAGAGGGAGGCGCGGAGATCGTGGGCGGCCCGTGCCCGCCCGACCCCTCCATCTACGAGTCAAGGGAGGTCTGACCATGGCAGTGCGCGTATTCCACCGCGACGAGCCCGATCTGATGATGCCGATCATCTCATCCGACGCCCGGTTGATCGTCTGGCCCGGCGTGGGCGCCGAGGTGGCGAACATGAACTACGTCGTGCTCGAGCCGGGCGAGCAGAACGTGCCGCACATCCACTCGGAGTCCGAGGACACGATCTTCATCATCGAGGGGAAGGGGTCGGTGCAGGATCTCAGCAACGGCATGCGTCTCGAGTTCGAGGCCGGGGACGCCGTGCACGTGCCCGCCGGCGTGGAGCACGCGGTCTGTGCCGACCGTGACAGCCGCATCGTCAGCGTGGGTGGCCCGTGTCCGCCGGACCGCCACCTGCTGCGGCTGCTCGGCGTGGAGTGAGCCGAGGAGATCTGTCACGGTGTCGACGAGCGAGCGGAAGCCGCCACCTGCTGCGGCTGCTCGGCCTGGAGTGAGCCGGCGCCCTCCCGAACCGGAGCAGTGAACTTCGTCGGGGTGGGCCTTGCGCAGTTGAGCGCCCCGCCGGGCGATCCCGCAGGCAACCGCCGGCGCAGCGTGGACGCAGCCACCGCCCTGTTCGACCGGGGTGCCGACATCGTGGTGCTCCCGGAATTGTGCGTCCCCTGGTATACGGACGACCGCTCCCGACTGCTGGGTCAGGCCGAGCCGCTGGACGGGCCGACCGTCGAGGCATGGCGCGCGGCCGCGGCGGCCCACGACGGTGTCGTGGTGGGCGGATTCTGCGAGCGCGGCCCCGACGACGCCATCTACAACAGTGCGGTCGCCGTCACCGGGCACGAGATCGTCGGCCACTACCGCAAGCTGCACCTCTTCGACACCGAGAAGCTGTGCTTCGCGCCCGGAGATCTGGGTCTCCCGACGTTCGAGACCC
Source organism: bacterium (assembly GCA_026708055.1). Taxonomy (NCBI): domain Bacteria; species bacterium. The sequence goes on from JAPOVS010000085.1 coordinate 29,888, forward strand.
CCTTCGGACGCCTGGGGATGTGCGTCTGCTACGACCTGCGGTTCGTGGAGGTCGTGCGCGCCCTGGCCCTGTCGGGCGCCGATCTGATCTGCGTGCCGACGGCTTGGATCCGGGGGTTCGACCGTACCGGTGTCGATGACGGCGGGCTGATCCCGCACGCCCAGGGCGCCCTGCTGCAGGCGAATCTCTCGCAGGTGTTCATCGCCTGTGCCTCGCAGGCCGGCCACTGCGGCGACCTGCAGTTCCTGGGGTCGTCGATCCTGGCCGGACCGTACGGGCAGGTGGTCGCTGGGCCGCTTCCCCGCGACCGCGACGAGCTGGACGTGGCGCGGGTGGATCTGGCCGACGCGGCTCGGGCGCAGGTCCGCAGCGAGCTGATACGTCCCCGCGCCGATCGTCGGACCGACGTCTACGGTGTGACTCTCGGCCCGCAGCAGTTGTAGACGTCCGGGGAGCAGAACCGATGGTGACCGCAGTAAGGCTCGGGATTCGGGAGCGATCCGCCCCGGTGCACCGGCCATGAAGCCAGCCCGTTTCGCGTACACCGCACCGGAGACCGTCGACGGGGTCCTCGACGCCCTCGAGCAGTTCGGCGACGAGGCCAAGGTGCTCGCCGGGGGGCAGAGCCTGGTGCCGATGATGAACTTCCGCCTCGCCCGTCCCGAAGTGATCGTGGACATCGGGAAGGTCGGCGGCCTGGACGACATGTCGCTGGCGAACGGCACGCTCACGGTCGGGGCGCGGGTGGTCCACGCCCGGCTGGAGGCGCCAGGGGTCAGCACGCCTGCAGGGCAAAGCGAACCCCTCGGAGGTGTTCTCGGGTCGCTGCTGCCGGCGGTCGCTCGCTTCGTGGGCCACCTGCCGATCAGAGTTCGGGGGACGTTCGGGGGGTCCATCGCACACGCTGACCCTGCCGCCGAATGGTGCATCCTGGCGCGCACACTCGACGCCAAGATGGTGGCGCTGCGCAAGGGCGGCCGGCGGACCATCGGTGCCGGGGAGTTCTTCGAGACGGTCTTCACCACCGCCCTGGAGCCGGAGGAACTGCTCGTGGCCGTGCACCTGCCGGCCCTCGGCGACGACTGGCGCACCGGGTTCTGCGAGTTCAGCCGGCGCGCCGGCGACTTCGCTGTCGTGGCCGCCATGTCGGCACTCCGTCTGGATCCTGTGACGGGTCAGGTGGCCGAGGCCCGCATCGGTGTCGGCGGGGTGGCCGGCGTGCCGGTGCGCCTGCCCGCTGCCGAGTCGACCCTCGTGGGCGAGACGCCGAGCGGGGACCTGTTCGCCGCCGCCGCCGCGGTCGCCGCCGGTGAGGTGGACCCGGTGGGGGATCTGCACGGTTCCGCCGCCTACCGGCGGGACCTGGTGCGCGCCATGGTGGCCCGGGCGCTGGCGCAGGGCGCCGGCTCGCTCCGCTAGCAGACTGCTGAGCAGTGCGGCGCCTCCCCGAACGTCGTTGCGGCGATTGTCGGGTTGCCGGTCGCCGTTCCGGCGATGGCCGGGTTGCCAGTCGTCATTTCGGCGGGTCAGACCCACCACCCGCCGGGGACACCGCACAGTATGAACGTCATTCCGGCGAAGGCCGGAATCCATCGTGCAGCGCCCAACTCTGCGTCAGCGGCGGCTTGCTTCGCACACGCCCGGTCGTCCGAGGGGTCGCGCCGTGAGCTGGGTCGGCCGCTCCATCCGCAGGGTCGAGGATCCGACCCTGCTGCGCGGCGCGGGCATGTTCGTCGGCGACATCGGTGGTGCCGCCGCGGTGCGTTTCGTACGGAGCCCGGTGGCGAGCGGTCTCGTCCGGGCGGTTCGCGGCCCGGCGTACACGATCGCAGACCTCGATGCGGACGGCGTCGGGGACATCGAAGCCGTCCTGCACCGGCCCGACTACGTGCGGCTCGCCCAACCGCTGCTCGCCCGGGAGCGGGTGCGGTACGTGGGTGAACCGGTTGCGGTGGTCGTCGGCGCCACCGCTGCGGAGGCCGAGGATCTGGCCGAGCAGGTGGAACTGGACATCGAACCGCTCCCGGCGGCGGTGGGCCTCGAGGCCGCCCTGGCTCCCGGTGCCCCGCTGGTTCATCCCGACGAATCGGAATCCAACGTGATGGTGGCCGGCGAGATGGCCACGCCCGAACTGGCCGAGGCCCTGGAGCGCGCCCACGCCATCGTCGAGTTGGAGATCACCTCCGGGCGCCAGGCGGCGCTGCCCCTGGAGGCGCGCGGCTCGCACGCCGTCACCGAGAGGTTCGGTGGCCGCACAACGCTGCACGCCTCGATCCAGGCGCCGCACATGATTCGGACCGTCATCTGCGACCTGCTGGGCATGCCCGAGGCCGACCTCCGGGTCGTGGCGCCGGACGTGGGCGGTGCCTTCGGCCAGAAGCTGCCGCTCGCCCGGGAGGACGCCATCGTGGTCTGGCTCTCACGACGCTTGGGGCGCCCAGTGGCCTGGATCGAGGACCGCAGCGAGAACCTCATGGCCTCGTGGCACAGCCGCGAGCAGCGCTACCGGCTGCGGGCCGGGTTCGACGAGACGGCCCACCTCGAGGCGCTGCAGGCCGACGTGGCGGCCAACGTGGGCGCGTGGCCGTGCTACCCCATCACCTGGGGAGTCGAGCCGCTCATGGCGCTGGCGGAGCTACCGGGTCCCTACACGCCGGAGCACTACGGCGCGCGCTCACGAGGCGTGGCCTCGCACACCTGCCCCATGTCCCCCTACCGGGGCGTGTCGCGACCCGTGATCACCCTGGCGCTGGAGCGGCTCATGGACGTCGCCGCGGCGCGTTTCGGCATCGACCCGGTGGAGATCCGCCGACGTAACCTGCAGAGCGACTTCCCGCACATCTCGCCGACCGGCCTGCGCCACGACGAGGGCACTTATCGCGAGGCCATGGAGCTGGCGGTCGGCCGCGTCGACCTGGGAGCGTTCCGCGCCCGCCAGCACGCCGCCCGCGCCGCCGGGGGACCCCAGCCGGGGATCGGGATCTGCACCTTCAGCGAGCGCACCGGGTACGGAACGCCGGCGTTCGCGGCCCGCGCGATGGGGGTGACGCCGGGCTTCGAGAACGTGGAGATGTCCATGGACCCGTCGGGCTACGTGACGCTGGGCATCGGCGCCTCGCCGCACGGCCAGGGCCTGGAGACCGCACTGTCGCAGATCGTGGCCGACGAGTTGGGCACCGATCCGGGGCGCGTGCGGGTTGTGGCCAGCGACACCGACCGCACGCCGTACGGGTGGGGGTCCTTCGCCAGCCGCGCCATGGTGCTGGCCGGCGGGGCGACGTATCTGGCGGCACAGAAGCTGGCCGCGCAACTCGGCTCGCTTGCCGCGGAGGTGCTCGAGGCGGCGGCCGACGACATCGTCCTGGCCGACGGGCGCGCCACGGTCGCCGGCACCTCGGTGGGCGTGGAGATCGCCGAGTTGGCGAGGATCGCCCACCATCACACGCAGCGACTGCCGGCCGGCGCGACGGGAGGCCTCTCGGCACAGGCGGGGTACGACCCGGCGGGCACGTTCTCCAACGCCTGCCACGTGGCGGAGGTGGAGGTGGATCCGGAGACCGGCGGCGTGTCGATGCGGCGCTTCGTCGTGG
>JAPOVS010000086.1 GCA_026708055.1 bacterium
GCAGCCGATGACGTCCACGGTGCCGGTCTCGAGCAGGCGTTCGAAGCCCCGCAGGGTCCATTCCCGCTCGCCGTAGGCGATCAGCGTGGAGGTCTTGTCGCGCAGCGTCCGGTAGCCCTCGGGGTCCCACGCCCCGAGCGGCTCCTCGATCCAGTTCAGGTCGTACTCGTCGAAGGCCTCGCAGCGGCGCACCGCGGTGGTGACGTCCCAGCGGATCTTGATGCCCATGTCGATCATCAGCAGGTTGTCGGGCCCGATGGCCTCGCGCATGGCCCGCACGTACTCCACGTCGCGGTCGTGCTCGTAGCCCAGGTGGGCTTCGCCCCGCTTGCCGAACCCGGTCTTCACGCCCTGCAGGCCGGTCGAGAGCCACTCCAGCGCCTCCTCGCACATGGCGGGGATCTCGGCGAAGTGGGCGTGGCAGGAGGCGATGGCGGGCAGCCGGTCGTGCACCGGCCCGCCCAGCAGCTTCGTCACGCTCGTGCCGAGTGCCTTGCCCTTCAGGTCCCAGAGGGCGATGTCCAGCGCCGAGATGGCGTAGGAGGCGATGCCGCCCTCGTAGCCGTACCACCAGGTGTGGTTCTTCATGGCCCGGTACAGGGCGTCGTTGGACACCGGATCCTTGCCGATGATCAGCTCGGCGAGGCCGTCTATCACCGCGGCGGTGGCCATCGAGGCCTCCGGCCACATGGTGATGGACTCCCCCCAGCCCACCTGCCCGTCGTCGGCGGTCACCTTCACGAGGCAGAGGTGCCGGTAGGCGTTGAAGTCGTTCGGCTCCGGGTAGGTGACCGGGATCGGCTCGACGGCGACGATCTTCATGGCGTTGCTCCTTGTGGTTTCATCGTTCGATTCGCCCGGGTGTCCCGCACCCGTTGTTCAGTGTCATGGCGGTCATGGCGCCACCATCGCCTCAGTGTTCGATTCGCCCCAGCGGGGGCCTCGCTGTCCGTGAGCCGAGCCGGGGGATCATCTGCGGGTTCGATTCGCCGCCGCGAGGGCCTCACCACGATCCTCCCCCTCGCCGACGGCCTCGGGGGGATCATCTGCGGGTTCGATTCGCCGCCGCGAGGGCCTCACCACATCACCATCCCACCGGTGTGGTTGATGGCCTGCCCCGTCATGTAGGCGCTGTCGGGTCCCAGCAGGAAGCTGATGAGGCCGCTGATCTCCCCCGGCGTGGAGCCCCGCTTCAGGGGCACGACCTGCTCGCGGGCATCGGAGAGTTGCTGTGGCGTCATGCCACGCAGAGGCGCCACCTCGGCGAGGACCTTCACCTGCATGGGCGTGTCCACGATCCCTGGGCAGATGGCGTTGACGCGCACCGGGATGGGCGCCAGGTGGTAGGCGAAAGAGCGGGTCACCGAAAGGATCATGCACTTCGTCGCCCCGTAGACGGCGGCCTCGGTGGTGTTGGTGAGCTTGCCGCTCGACGACGACAGGTTCACGATCGCGCTGCCGGGGGGCATTGTCGGCCCGATGCCCTGGCACAGGAAGAAGATCGACTCGACGTTCACCTGCACGAGCCGCCGCCAGTCCTCCACAGTGACGTCGTCCAGGGCCTTGAGCATGATGATTCCGGCGGCGTTGACCAGCCCGTCGCAGCCCGCCGCGGCCTCGACGACGGTCTGACGCTGGTCGGGATCCGCTAGGTCGGCCACCAGCGCGTCGGCCCCCAGCGGCTCGATCTCGGCCAGCTTCTCGCCGTTGAGGTCGACGCCCAGAACCGAGTCGCCCTCGCCCAGGAACCGCTCCACGGCGCCCCGGCCGATGCCCTGCGCCGCGCCCGTGACGACGATCCGTCGCTGCCTGTCACCACCGTTGCTCGCCATGGACTCCACTCTCCCGTCCGGCCCCGCCGCCCCTCCGACCGCGGTGGGGCGCCTGCGTGCCCGCGCATGATTGCACAGGCCGGACGCTGGTGCAGCATGGCCGTCGACCGCCCCCGCGGTGCGCACGTTCACCGGGAGGGGCGCACAGGCCGGACGCTGGTGCAGCATGGCCGTCGACCGCCGCCGCCGGTGCGCACGTTCACCGGGAGGGGCGCACAGGCCGGACGCTGGTGCACCGTGCGCCGTCGACCGCCGCCGGCTCAGATCTGTTGCGGCGATGGCTGCCGTGGTGCGCCCGGCCGCTGAGGTCGGCGCGGTCCCGCGGACCGGATCCATGCATCGGCGGGGTCGGCTCAGCCGCTCCGGGCCGGTCGCCGGCCCACAGCTAGGCTCCCGGCGTTCCCTGCGGCGAGAGGAGGGGCGCGATGACACATCTCACGTGGTCCGACGAGATCGGCAAGCGTGTCCGCACCGGCGACTGGTCCGACCAGGCCGTCAGCACCGTCACCAAGGTGAACGAGGCGATCCGCGAGGGCCGCAGCGAGGTGGCGGCGCAGCTCATCGACTACTTCATGGAGGAGGCCAAGGTCGTCCAGTTCATCTACGACACGTGGACGCCGGGATTCCTGGAGTGGCTGACCCAGGAGGGCTACGGCGAGCAAGAGTTGGCCGCGGCCGTCGAGGACCTGCGCACCGAGTTGGCGATGCTCGACGGCACGCCGTTCGACGGCGACGCCCTGTGGCTGGCGCTCGGGGAGCAGGCGGGCCGACTCACGCACGCCGTGCGGGCCGAGTTGATCGAGACCGAGGCGGCGCTGGCGGAGTTCGATGCCATCCGGGTGGCCTGGCGGCGCCTGCACGACCGCTGGGCGGACTTCCTGTCGGGGATCATGAAGCTGGTGGCCGACCGGTTCGGTGAGCCGGCGCTGGAGGACGCCTACCGCCACGCCCTGGAGCCCTACATCCAGGAGCGCTACATGGTCTACGACCTGCGCCACCAGGACTACGAGGACACGGTGTTCCGCAACCTGCACACCTCCTTCGAGGCGATGCGCAGCCACCTCGTGGGCCCCGACCGCATGGGCGACATCGAGTGCACCGAGCACGAGGACCGCTGGGTGTTCCAGTTCGACCCCTGCGGCTCGGGCGGCCGCCAGGTGCGCGGGGTCGACGTGGAGGACTCAGCGCCCGACCCGCAGCGAGCCCTCCGCTTCGGCGTCACCAGCGAGGAGCACGACTGGGCCTGGAACTCCAAGGGTGTCTGCTACTACTGCGCCCACTGCTGCTTCACCCTGGAGCTGCTCCCCGCCGAACGCTGGGGCCACCCCGTGCGCCGCGTGGACCCGCCCCTGTTCCCCGACGACACCGTCGGCGAGAACCCCAAACCCTGCACCTGGACCGTCTACAAGACCCTCGAAGCCATCCCCGAGGACACCTACACCCGCATAGGCCGCACGAAGCCCCCGACGCCGTAGCTCCGGCGCCCGGGCCCAGTCCGGCACCGTTGGCTGGCGGGGTGGCTCCTGTCGGGCCTGCATGTCTCGAGCGTGTACGCCCGACCCCAATCCGGTGCCGTTGGATGGCGGGGTGTCCAATGCCCTGGCTCTTGTGAAGACCCGCCGTCCTCGGCGCCCAGGGTGCCTCGCACCGGCTGCGGGAGATGAACCGCATGACCTCGGCGGCCGCCCGGGGTGACGCCGGCCTCGCCCTGGCCCTCCCAGTAGGGGGCAGATTTCGTAACCCGTCCGCGCCGGGTCTTCGGCGGCGCGGTTCTGCAGCAGAGTCCGTGCGGAGACGAGCAGCCGCCGCCCTCCCCTGGTTGTGCGCCGGGCGGCGGCGGGCCTCAGAAATCATCGTCCACCTCTGGGTGGCGGACGGCGTCGGGCAGCAGGGCGAGCCGGGACGTGACGTATTCCGCCTCTAGTCGCCGCCGCTGCTGATCCTCGCCGTAAAGCGCCACTCCGAGGATGGTGGCGACCTCGAAGGCAGTCCCGAGAGCGACGGTCGGGTCGCCGCGTTCCACTTTGCGGATCGTCGTTAGAGACACGCCCACTCGCTCGGCTACTTCGGCGGCTCGCAACCGCCGCTCGCGGCGGCTGACCCGCACCCTGGCGGCGAACAGCGCCAAGGCTTCCCTGGTGGTTGGTGACAACTCGCGATGACGGCTCATGCTGCCAGTATACAAGCAGTGAGATATCGCTGTTACCACTACATTGGCAGTCAGTGGGCCTTGCTCCACGTTCTCTGCATCTTCGCCTCGTCTCAACCGGGGCGGTAGACGCCCCGACGGTGGCCGACTCGGAGAATCACGACCTCGCGCCGAGCATCCTCGATCCGGTACACGATGCGGTAGGTGCCTCGGCGGACGCTCCATAGTCCGTCCAACTCGTTTCGCAATGCCACACCGAGGCGACGGGGGTTGTCCAGCAGGGGCCCTGTCATGAACTCGATCACCGCTGCCGCCACGGTCTGCGGGAGTTCTTGCGCGATGATCCTGGCTGCAGGCCCGGCGACGACGATCTGATAGGGCTGATCTGGGGTCAAGGCGCGAGCGCTCTGACCGCATCGACGCCGCGCACCACGTCGCCTTCGGCGTGGGCGCGATGAGCCTCGGCGAGTTCCCGGAGAGCGTCGCTGTCGCCGAGGATCGCCAGGGTCTCCTCGAGCGACTCGAGGTCGTCAGGGCTCATCAGTACCGCGGCCGGCGTGCCGTTGCGCGTGACAACGACCCGTTCGTGGTGTACATGCACCCGCTCGACGAACTCCGAGAACCGGTCTCTCACGACCCGCAGCGATTCACTCGTCATGGCCACAATTGTGCTACACCGGATCCGCTTCGCCACCGTGGACCTGGCAGCGGACAGCGTGGCCATCAGGAGCCGGCTGCTTTCCCTCGTAGGCGCCGGATAGCCCGCGGCTCTTCTGCTGATCGCCGTCGACGGCCCCCGGCGGTACCGGCGGGTGGGAACCCTCTACACGACGAGTCCGGAATAATTTGCATCAACGTCCGGGATTTTCTAGCATCAGAGAGCCGGAAAAAGTGTCATCAGCGGTCGGGGTCGCGGTACGCTGGCGACGACGGAGATTGACACCGGCGAGGGTTCCACGACCGTGCCCGACGATTACCAGACCGCCATCCACTTCGATCGTCGAATCGAGGACGAGATTCGCGATGCCCTGCGGTCGGCTCGCATCGTCGTCGTGACCGGCGCCCGCCAGGTCGGCAAGACGTGGGCGGTACGCCGGGTCGTCGGGGCGGCCGGCAGGGTTCACTACCTCGACGACGAGAACACGCGGACAGCCGCACGAGTGGACCCTCACGGCTTCGTGCGGTCGGGCGCCGGCTCGACAATGGCGATCGATGAGATCCAACTGGGCGGCGACGCGTTGATCCGAGCCATCAAGGCCGCGGCCGACGCCGACGACGAGCGTGGGCAGTTCCTCCTGAACGGTTCGGCGAACTTCCTGACGGTCCCGCACATCACCGAGTCGCTGGCCGGCAGAGCCGTCTTCCTGACGATGCTGCCGCTGTCGCAGGGCGAGATCACCGCCACCGGCGACGGCCTCCTGGACCGTGCCTTCGCCGGGGCGGGAGGCCTGGTCGATCTCGGGGGTTCGTCGCTGGACATGGGCGACTATGTGGAGTTGATCTGTCGGGGCGGGTTCCCCGAGGCCGTGCGGACCTCGTCGCGGCGCGCCCGCCACCGCTGGTTCAGCGGGTACGTCGCGTCGGTCGCCACGCGGGAGATCAGGCGGCTCGACGATGTCCGCGATGCCGACCTGGTCCCCAAACTGCTACGGCTCCTGGCGGCTCGATCCGGCAGTGAGTATGTGACCGAGACGGTGGCCCGCGCCGCCGATTGCGACCGGCGGACCGTCGAACGGTACGTGTCGCTGATGGAAATGACGGGTTTGGTCCACCGCCTCCGAGCGTGGTCGGCGAACCTCACCGCCCGCGAGTCGCGCCGCGAGAAGCTCGTGATCTGCGACACGGGGTTGGCCGCGCACCTACTGCGCAAGGACGCCGCTTCCCTGGGCGACGTCCTCGACCCGGCCCGCGGTCCCCTGGTGGAGATGCTCGCGATCAACGAACTCCGCAAGCAGGCGCTGCTGTCCGAGCGCCGGCCGGAACTGTTCCACTACCGCGACCATCGCGGCGCCGTCGAGGTCGACGTCGTGGCCGAGGCGGCGGGCGAGGTCGTGGCGTGGGAGATCAAGGCGTCGAGTTCGGTGTCGAGTACCGACGCCCGCGGCCTGCGCCGCATGCGCGACCGCATCGACGAGGCGGGTCCGGGCGCGTTCCGCAACGGGATCGTCCTGTATGCCGGCCGTGACACGTTCTCCCTCGGTGACCGCCTCACGGCGGTGCCGCTCTCGACCCTCTGGACAACGCCCCCAGCGTCCTGACAGCGTCGACGCCGCGCACCACATCGCCCTCGGCAGAGGAGCGATGCGCCCCGGCGAGTCCCGGAGAGCGTCGCTGTTGCCGAGTATCGCCAGGGTCTCCTCGAGCGACTCGAGGTCCTGAGGGCTCAACAGCACCTCGGCCGGTTCTGGTCCAACAGCCGCCTCACGCCGTAGTAGCCAGGCGACGTTCACGCATCGCCGCGAACCCGAGGCGGATAACCCTATCTATTCATAAATATTGTGGATTAATACGATTATTAGTGTGTATTATGTCTCTTCGTGGCAGGAACGGCGCGCGGCGCGGGGCGGGGTGGGCTAGCCTGGCGCGTCGGGACGAGGCGGCGGGGCCGCGGGAGGGGAGGCGACTGTGAGCGTGCTGGTCGAGGCGGGTTCCGACGTTGCGGATCCCGATGTGCTGTACCCCGCGACTGTGCCGGACATGGCTGAGTCCGGGCTGCACTCGCTGGTCCGGTTCCTCACCTACGGCGCGCTGCGCGGGCACTTCGCCGGGCGGCCGGGCTGCTTCGTGGGCCAGGACCGCAACCTCTACTACCGCCCGCATCCGGAGGCCGCGTTCGTGGTCCCTGACGTGTTCGTGTGCTTCGGCGTGGACCCCTCCGCGCTGGAAGTGTCGGCGAGCTATCGGCTCTGGGACGCGGGCGCGCCGCCCGCCTTCGTGCTGGAGATCGCCTCGGAGCGGACCCACCGCAGGGACCGGCAGGAGAAGCCCGCGATCTACTTGGAGGTCGGCGTCGACGAGTACTGGCGCTTCGACCCCACCGGCGGCGACCTGCACACCCCGATCCTGCAGGGGGACCGCCGGATCGGCGGCGCCTGGGAGCCGATACCGACAGTGCCCGACGGAGGCGTCCGCCTCCGCGGACTCAGCCGCGCCCTCGGCCTGGACCTGCATGCCGAACCGCGGCGCCTGCGCCTCCGCGACCCCCGCACCGGCAACTGGCTGGCCGACCCCGAAGAAACCCGCCAACAGCGGGACGACGCCCGGCTCGCCCTCGACGTGACCCGCCAAGAGCGGGACGCCGCCGAGGATCGAGCCGAGGCCGCCGAGGCCGAGTTGGCCGCCCTGCGGGCCCGACTGAACGATCGGGACGGCGACACGCCCCGGTAGCGGCGACCCGCGAGCATTCCCGAGGTCGCCAAGATTGGAGAGGGGCTAGGACGATCGGCGGTGCGCTCAGGTGAGGCCCAAGACGGTGAGCAGCGCGGTGTCGATGGCCCACTGCTCGTCGGCGGTGAGGTGACCGGCGGGCTCTCCCAGGCGGCTGACATCCACTGCGCCGGTCAGTCGATGAGGAAGCCGCCGTTGATGTCCATGACCTCGCCGGTGATGAATCCTGCCTCCTCGCTCGCCAGGAACACGACGGCGGCGGCGATGTCGGCGGGCTCGCCGAGGCGGCCGACGGGGATCCGCCCGGCCAGGTCGGCGATGCCGGCCACCATGTCGGTGTTGATGAGGGCCGGCGCCAGCGCGTTGGAGGTGATGCCGTCGGCGGCGTACTCGGTGGCGATGGACTTGGCCAGCGCCATGATCGCCGCCTTCGAGGCGCCGTACGCGGCCGTCTCCTTGGCTCCGCCCGTCTTGCCGGCCGAAGAGCCCAGGGCGATCAGGCGCCCGTAACCCTGGGCGCGCATCCCCGGAAGCACCCGGCGGGCGCACAGGAATGCACCCGTGGTGTTGACGGCCATCATCTGGTTCCAGGCCTCGAGGGTGGTCTCCGCCAGCGGCCGGATCCAGAAGATCCCGGCGTTGTTGACCAGGATGGAGATCGTCCCCCAGGTCTCCTCGACGGTCGTGAAGGCGGCGTCGACGGAGGCCTCGTCGGTCACGTCGCACGGCACGAAGAGGCTGCGCTCGCCGCCGTCGAGAGCCGGCTCGGGCTTCGTCACGTCGAGGTACGCCGTGCAGGCGCCCTTTGCGGTGAGGGCGTCGGCCACGGCGCGGCCGATGCCTCTGCCGGCTCCGGTGACCGCCGCCACCCTGTCCTCGAATCCGCCGAAGGCGGGTGCCTGGCTGCTGCTCGCGCTGTCATCGTTCATGGGTACCGTCCAGGACCGGCTCCGGGTGACGGCACGTTATCCGCGGCCGTGCGGCGAGCGCCTACTCTGTGCCGCCGAGGTTCGGGCGAGGGCCCGGCCCGGCGCAACGGCAGCGGTGCCCCGGTGGTGCCGCGGAGCGAGATGGGAGGACTTCTCATGGGTGGTTCGGGCAAGGTGCGGGTCGGGGTCGTCGGTGCCGGCTCCTGGGCGGTCAGCAATCACATTCCCGTGCTGGCGGGACGTGACGACGTGGAGTTGGTCTCGGTGGTGCGCAAGGGGGCCGAGGCCCTGCAGTTCGTGCAGGACCGGTTCGAGTTCGCGCATGCCAGCGAGGACTACCGGGAGGCCCTCGAGCAGGGACTCGACGCGGTCGTCGTGGCGGGCCCCTCGGCGTTGCATCACGAGCACGCCAAGGCGGCGCTGGAGGCCGGGGCGAACGTGCTGTGCGAGAAGCCGGTCACGATCGATCCCGCCGACGCCTGGGATCTGCACGAGACCGCCGAACGTCTGGGGCGCCACTACCTCATCTCCTTCGGCTGGCACTACGGCCCGCTGGGGATCGAGGCGAAGCGCCTGATGACCGAGGCCGGCGGTGTCGGCGACATCGAGCACGTCATGGTGCAGATGGCCTCGGGCACCCGCGAGCTGCTGAAGGCCACCGGCGCCTACGAGGGTTCGGCTGCCGATCTCATGCCGGACTGGGACACCTGGACCGACCCGACGGTCTCCGGTGGCGGCTATGCGCCGGCGCAGCTCAGCCACGCCATGGGCATGGCGCTGTGGCTCACCGGCGACCGGGCGGCGCAGGTCTTCGGTTTCATGAACAATGTGGGGGCCCGGGTGGATCTGCACGACGCCATCGCCATCCGCTACGCCTCCGGTGCGACCGGGACCCTCAGCGGCGCCAGCTGCCCGGGCCCGGCCAACGCCGACGACTCCCTGGACGAGATCTGGCCGCGCCACCAGTTGCTGATCCGGATCTACGGCAGCGCCGGTCAGCTGATCCTGGACTTCGAGCGCGACTTCCTGTGGCACTACACCGAGGGCAACGACAACAAGGTGGATCTGCCGCCGTCGGCGGGGCTGTACACCTGCGAGGGGCCGCCCAACACGCTGGTGGACCTGACCCTGGGCCGCGACGTGCCGAACCGCTCGCCGGGCGACGTGGGAGCGCGGTCGGTGGAGGTGGTCCACGCCGCCTACGAGAGCGTGCGCCTGGGAGCGCCGGCATCGGTGGAGGGTGCGGGTGCCTGAGGCGGGGGAGCCCCGGAGGCTTCGCAGCGAGGACGCCGCGGGATGCGACTCGGGCTCGACAGCTACTCCTACCACCGCTATTTCGGCGAGCTGCGGGAAGGGGAGGAGGATCCGGGCATCCGCTGGAGCCACGAGGACTTCATGCACCGCGCCGCGGGGTTGGGCCTCCGCGGCGTGAGTCTGGAGACCTGCTACCTGCCGATGGACGACCCGGCCCTGCCGGAGCGACTGGCGTCGCAGGCCGCCGAGCGCGGTCTCGAGTTGGTGCTGGCCTGGGGGCACCCCGGGGGGCTCCACATGGGCACGTCGGCGGCGGCCCGCCGGCGGATGCTGGATGCGCTGCCGATCGCAGCCGCAGCAGGGTGCCGGCTGGTGCGCATCGTGGTGGGAACCTTCACGCACTGGGGTCTGGAGCCCGAGGCGCCGATCCTGGACCGCGTGGTGCCGCTCGTTGCCGAAGGGTGCGAGCGAGCCGCAGAGTTGGGCCTGGAACTTGCCATCGAGACCCACTGCGATCTGACTCTCGACGCTCTCTGCGAACTGCTGGACCGGGTCGGGCGCCCCGACCTGGGTGTCGTCCTCGACACCGCCAACCTGGTGCGCATCGGCGAGGATCTCTGCGATGGCACACGCCGCCTCGCCCCGTTCGTCCGCATGTTGCACATGAAGGACCTGCTGCTGGCCGACGCCGACTTCGGCAACCCCGGCGGCTGGTGGCCGTGCTGCGCGCTGGGCGAGGGAGACCTCGACCTGCGCGGCGCGTTGGGGGAGTTGCGGGCCGCCGGTTTCGGTGGTTTGGCTTGTGTCGAGATCGGGACACTCCCCGACGGTTCGAACGAGGACGAGGTGGTTACCCGCAGCGTGGATTGGCTGCGTGAGGCCATCGCGTAAGGGTCCCCGCCCACCGTGGGGGTCGCTCCAGAACCGTGAACGGCAGGCCCCTCAACTCGGTGCCGGTCGTGCGGTATGCCGTCAGTCCGGTACGTCGGTGCTCTCGTAGCCCCAGCAGGTGATGGTGCCGTCGCTAAGCAACCCACACGAATGGAAGCTGCCGGCGGTGACGGCAGTGAACCGCCCGCTGGGCGCGTCGGCCGGCCCGCCGTCGCTGGTTCCGCCTCCCCAGCATTCGATGGTGCCGTTGGTGCGCAACCCGCACGAATGCTCGAGACCGGCGGTGACGGCGGTGAACCGCCCGTCGGGCGCGTCAACCTCCCCGGTTGTCACAGTTAGCAAGCGCTCATCTCGGCGCTCGGGTCCTGCTGTGCGGTGTAGCGTTCGGCGCCGTGGCGGGAGGCCCAGGGGCGGTGCCGAGTCGCGAGCAGGCCGCTCGGGTCGCTCGGGGTATGCGGACTCGGGGTAGACGGAGCCGCCGGCGAGCACCGGGGGCGGTGCGGCGATCGATCTCCCGGAGTATCCCGCGGTGTGTGCTGCTTGCCGGGGTCATCCTCGGCGCGCTCGTGGCTGCGGTAGCGGGGCCGGCCGGCGTGTCCGCCGACACGTCCGGGGCGGGTCGAGCCTTGCCGAACGACCGGCTGATTCTGGAGCCGATCCAGACGCTGACGGGCAATCTGACGCCGAAGTCGATCGTGGCGTCGGGGACCGGGCTCTACTTCGCACAGAACATGATGTATCTGCACACCATCTCGGTATTCGACGAGACCAAGCGGCTCGTCAAGACGATCCCCGACTCGGTGGACCTGAAGGCGTTCGGCTACGACGTCGCCGGCGACCGGTACCAGGGGGCGCCGGTCGAGGCCGCGTTCAACTCCGACGGCTCGTTCGCCTTCGTGTCCAACTATCGCATGTACGGCCCCGGCTACGACCCGCAGGCCGGGAGCGACTCCTGCGGCAAGGACCAGGGTCAGGACAGCTTCGTCTACCGGATCGACACTGCGTCGCTCGAGGTCGACCGTCTCTACCCGGTCGGCCCCGTCCCGAAGTTCCTCGCCGTGACGCCCGACGACCGCCTCCTCATCGTGTCCAACTGGTGCGGGTACGACGTCACGATCATCGATCTGGAGACGCACGTGCACCTCGGCGAGATCGAGGTTGGCCGGTACCCCAGGGGCATCGCCGTGACGAGCGACGGTCGGCGGGCCTACGTCGCCGTGATGGGCTCGACCAACGTCGCCGTGATCGACCTGCCCGCACGGCCGATCGGTCACCGGTTCGAGATGCCCCGCTCGCCGCGCCTGGTGAGGCACCTCGCCGGGGTCGGCCTGTCGCCGCGCCATCTGGTGCTCAGCCCCGACGATCGAACTCTTTATGCCACCCTCAACGGGGAGGATGCGGTCGTGGCGGTGGACGTCGCGACCGGCGATGTCGTGGACCGGGTGCGGACCGGGCACCGACCGCGCAGCATGGCCATCTCCGACGACGGGACGGCGCTGTACGTGGTCAACTACAGGTCCGACACGATGTACAAGATCGGCACCGGCGACCTCGCCGTCCTGCAGCAATTCGACACCGCACCCCGTCCCATCGGCATCACCTACGACCCACTCAACGAGGAGGTGTGGGTGGCGGCGTACTCCGGCGTGATCCACATCTTCGCCGAGACCGAGCCGGAGCCTGGCTGACGGGCCTGGCGCGCTCGAACCGGATCCCTCGCCCCGCCACCGTCACGGTTGCACCCTCGTGAGCGGTGGGTGCTCTCCAGGCGCCGTCGAGGCCTTTCGGGTTGGGGACTTGTCCGGCCTCTCCGCTAGCCTCGCAGCGATCTCGCGACAGAGGAGCATGCCGTGGCACGAATGCGCATGAACCAGGCCATCGCGGCCGCCATCGGGGATGAGATGCGGGAGAACCCCGATGTCGTCACCTTCGGGGAGGACGTGGCGGTCGCCGGCGGGCCCTTCAAGACGTCCGACGGGCTGCTCGAGGAGTTCGGCCCGCTGCGGGTCCGCGACACACCGATCGCCGAGATGGGGTTCATGGGGGCCGCCGTGGGCGCGGCTGCCACCGGGCTGCGGCCGGTCGCAGAGATCATGTTCGTGGAGTTCCTGGGCGTGGCGCTCGACCAGCTGGTCACCGAGGCGGCCAAGTTCAACTACCTCTCCGGCGGGACCGTCCGGGTGCCGATGGTGATGCGCGCCTCCGTCGGCGCCGGCCTGGGATTCGGCTGCCAGCACTCGCAGGTGATGGAGTCGTGGATGGTGGGGTCGCCGGGCCTGAAGATCGTCGTGCTCTCCGGGCCATCCAACGCCTACGGGCTCACCCGGGCGGCCATCCGGGACGACAATCCCGTCGCCGTCCTGGAGCCGCGCATCCTCTACGCCGTGCGCGGCGATGTGACGACGGGCGTTGAGGGGATCATCCCTCTGGGGCAGGCGGCGACGCTCGCGAGCGGTGACGACATCACACTGGTGTCGTGCGGCTCGACGGTGCGGACGTGCCTCCCTGCGGCAGCCGACGCCGACGGCTGGACGGCCGACGTGATCGACCTCCAGACCCTGCAGCCGTGGGACATCGAGGCGGTGCTGTCCTCGGTGGAGCGCACCGGCCGCCTCGCGGTCGTGGAGGAGTGCCCGTACTCGGGCGGCTGGGGTGCCGACATCGTCGCCAAGGTTGTCTCGGATTCCTTCGGCGATCTCAAGGCCCCGCCCGTGCGGATCACCGCACCGGACGTGCACGTGCCGTTCGGCAAGGAATTGGAGCAGCGCTACCTGCCGAGCGCCGAATACGTGGCGGGGCAGGTGGGCGAGTTGCTGGCGACCGGCGAAAGCCCGCCGCACTGGTGGGAGCGCGATGGGGCGCTCGTCTAGCACGCACGACCTCAGACGGACGGGAAGGGTGAACGCATGAGCAGTGAAGTACTCGCACGACGGGAGGCGGTACGAACCGACCGCGTGGCGCGTTACGAGCGGATGGTGGAGATCCGGGCGCTCGAGGACGCCGTGCGCGGACTGTTCGCCGAGGGGCTCGTGCATGGGACGACGCACACGTGCCAGGGCCAGGAGGCCGTCTCGGTCGGCGTGGCCTCGGCGCTGCGGCCCACCGATTCGGTGTGCTGCACCTACCGCGGTCACGGCATGGGAATGGCGCTCGGCCTGACGTCCCAGCAGGTCTGCGGCGAGATCATGGGCCGCGTCGTGGGCTCCATCGGCGGCGTGGGCGGCTCGATGCACCTGTGCGAGACCTCGATCGGCCTCTTACCGACAATGGCCATCGTCGGGGCGGGAGTTCCCGTGGCCGCCGGTGCCGCCCTCACGGCGCAGGTCCGCGGCACCGACGACGTGGCGGTGGCCGTGTTCGGCGACGGGGCCGCCAATATCGGCGCCTTCCACGAGGGCATCAACCTCGCGGCCATCTGGAAACTGCCGGCCATCTTCATCTGCGAGAACAACCAGTACGGCGAGTACAGCCCCATTGCGGCGACCACGCCGATCGCCAATATCGCCGACCGGGCGGTCTCCTACGGCATACCCGGTGAGGTGGTCGACGGGCAGGACGTGGACGCGGTCAACGCCGCCGTCGAGGCCGCCGCGGCGCGTGCTCGCGCCGGTGACGGTCCCAGCCTGCTGGAGATGAAGACGTACCGGTACGCCGGGCACTCCCGGTCCGACACCGCCCCTTACCGCCCGGACGGGGAGTTCGAGAAGTGGTACGAGCGGGACCCCATCAACACGTTCGGGGCTCGCCTGACCGCCGAGGGCCTGCTGGCGCCCGGCGACACCGACGCGATCGCCGCCCGGATCGCCGGCGAGGTGGACGCCGCGGTCGACGAGGTGAAAGGCGCGGCGGCGCCAGGCGTGGCGAGCATGTTCGAGAACGTGCTGGTCTGAGCGGGGAGGACCGACCATGCGCCAGATCGTGAAGCTGCCCAAGCTCGGCGACACCGCCAACGAGGTGCTCGTGCTGGAGTGGAACGTGGCCGTCGGCGACGCGGTGTCGGAGGGCGACGTGCTGATGCGCGTGGAGACCGACAAGGTGGAGGCCGACGTGCCGTCGCCGGTGGCCGGCACCGTCGCCGAACTGCGCGTCGAGGTCGAGGACGAGGTGGAGGTCGGCTCGGCGATCTGCGCGATCGAGTCCGTCTGAGTCGCGCCCGGAGACATCGTGAAGATCGAACGAATCGAGGTCGTGCCGCTGGTCGTGCCCCTGGCGGAGACCTTCCGGGGTTCCGCATACTCGATGTCCGAACGGGCGACGCTGATCACCCGCGTCCACACCGACGAGGGCATCACCGGCGAGATCTACAACGGCGACGAGGTGCACACCCAGCACGAGATCGCCCGCATCATCATCGAGGAACTTCAGCCGATGCTGGTCGGCCGCGACCCGCTGCTGGTGGAGGATTGCTGGGGTGCCATGGAGCCGCTCACCTTCGACATCCTGCGCGACCGCAAGCTGGTCATCATGGCCATCGCCTGTGTGGACAGCGCCCTCTGGGACGTTGTGGGGAAGGCGGCGAACCTGCCGCTGTACCGCCTCTGGGGCGGTTACCGCGACGCCATGCCGATAATCGCGATCGGGGGCTACCACGGACGCTCCGACGACGAGCTGGCCGCCGAGATGCAGTACTACCGCGAGATCGGGCTGGCGGGCTGCAAGACCAAGGTGGGTGGCCAGGCGCCGGAGTTGGACGCGCACCGCTTCAAGGTGATGCAGGAGGCCGCCGGCGAGGGCTTCGTGCTCATGGCCGACGCCAACGGCGGCTACACGGTCGCCGAGGCGGTCCGCTTCGTGCGCCTCGTGGGGGCGGAGAGCCTGCGCTGGTTCGAGGAGCCGGTGCGCTGGTTCAACGACGCCCGCGGCATGCGCGACGTGCGCTACATGACCGGCGTGCCGGTGGCCGCCGGTCAGAGCGAGCTGTCACGGAAGGGGGCGGGCGAACTGATGGCGGCCGGCGCCATCGACGTGTGCAACTTCGACGCCTCCTGGAGCGGCGGGCCCACCGAGTGGCGCCGGGTCGCCGGCATGGCCGCCGTCCACGGGGTCGAGGTGGGCCACCACGAGGAGCCGCAGATCTCCGCCCACATGTTGGCGTCCATCCCCCACGGCACCTACGTGGAGTGCTTCCACCCCGACAGGGACCCGCTGTTCTGGAACCTCATCGCCAACCGGCCCGAGATCAGCGACGGCATGTACCCGCTGCCCCAGGGCCCGGGCTGGGGGATCGAACTGGACGCCGACTACGTGGAGCGTTACCGCGCGGACCGCTAGGGCGCCGGCGGACCGTTCGCCCGCCCGGCGGCGCCGGCTCAGTCGAGGTGCCAGACCTCGGCGGCCTCGTAGAGGTTGCCGTCGTCGTCGGTGAGGCTGACGATGACCTCCTCGAACCACTTGGACCAGCGGGTGTTCACCTCCGCGCCGGCGATGTTGGCGAAGGCGGTCTCCTTGTCGGGATGGCACTCCACGTAGGCGATGATCTGGGTGCCGCGGCGGAACAGCGTGTAGTTCTTGAGCCCCGATTCCTGGATCAGTTCCACCAACTCCGGCCAGATCTCGTCGTGGCGGCGCTTGTACTCGTCCTCGGCGCCCTCGTAGATCTCGAAGGTGAAACAGAACCGCTCCATGGCTCCTCCCGGGTTGGTTGTCAGCGGCGCGCGCCGGCCGGCGGCGACCCCGCGAAGCTAACACCGCTCGGGTCGGCGCCGTCCCCCAAACGATGGTTTGGACTATCGAATACGGCGGCATATGCTTGCCCCGCGCTCACGTAGGCGTGGCGCCGCGGCGCGGGCGCGGTCATCGCCGATGGCTGCTCGGCGCGCCGAGTTCGAGACAACCCGGGAGAGGGAGATCAACACGATGAAATCGATTCGACGACTGCTGGCACTGGCCTTTGTGCTGGCCCTCGTGGCGTCGGCTTGTGCCGGCGACGACGGTGACGACGGTGCCGCCGACGCCGCCGCGCAGCAGGCCATCGCCGCCGCCGAGGCCGAGGCAGCCGCCGCAACGGCCGCGGCAGAGGCCGCCCGCCAGGAGGCGGCGCAGGCCGCGGCCGACGTGGAAGCCGCCCAGGCCGACGCCGCAGCCGCCCAGGCTGAGGCAGAGGCTGCTCGGGCCGAGGCAGAGGCCGCCGCCAGCGGCGACGCGGAATCGCAGGCCGCCGCCGAGGCCGCCCGCGCCGAGGCTGAGGCCGCCCGCTCCGACGCTGACGCCGCCGCCACCGCGGCCCAGAGGGCCGAGGACGAGGCCGAGGCCGCCAGGGCAGCCGCCGCGGCAGCCGAGCGTCCCGCCTACAAGGTCGGCTACATCTCGCTCGGCGACCAGGTTCCGTTCGTGAAGCTGGTGTCCGACGGCATCAAGGAAGAGGCTGAGCGCCAGGGCGTGGAGTTGCTGTTCTGCGACTCCGAGATCGACGCCGGCAAGGCGCTGGAATGCGCCCAGACCTTCGCCGTCCAGGGCGTCGAGGGCCTGCTGAACTTCCAGGTCTTCCAGGACTCCAGCCCGGAGATCTGCGCCGCGCTGCCCGAGGGCATCCCCGTGATCGCCATCGACATCATCCAGCCCCCGTGCCAGCTCTCCTTCATGGGCGCCAACAACCGCTACGCCGGCTGGCTCGGCGGCAGCGCCATGGGTGCGTACTTCAAGGAGAACTTCGACTGCGACTACACGGCGTACGTCTCGCTGGAGTCCACCGCGGCCGGCGCCGCCAACCGCGACCGCATGGGCGGCTACCGCGAGGGCTTCCAGGAGCACTGCCCGATCATCAACGAGCGGGTCATGGACGGCGCCGACCGCACCGACCCGGCGCTCGAGCAGCTGACCGACCTGCTGCCGGCGCTTCCGGGCGACCGCATCGCGGTTGTGGCCATCAACGAGGACGGCATCATCGGTGCCATCGCCGCGGCCCGCACGCTGGGCCGTGACGGCGACCTCTACTTCTCCGGCCAGGGCACGGACCCGAGCATCTGGTGCGAAGTCCAGAACAACCCGAACTACATCGCCTCGGTGGCCTACTTCCCCGAGCGGTACGGCACGATCCTGCTCCCGGCGATCATCAACGCCATCGAGGGCAACAGCATCGCCGGCCAGTTGTTCACGCCGCACCAGCAGATCACCTCGGAGAACATCGACCAGTACTACGAAGTGACCGGCTGCTAACAGTCCCAGACCGGTAGCGCCGCAAGAGACCGGACCGGATGACGACGTCACCGGAGCCGATCCTCGCGGCGCGCGACATACGCAAGTCGTTCGGCGGCGTCGAGGTCCTCCACGGCGTGGACCTCGACGCCGCCGGCGGCTCAGTGCTGGCGCTGCTGGGTGAGAACGGCGCCGGCAAATCGACCCTCGTCAAGATCGCCTCGGGCGTCTACACGGCCGACTCCGGGACGATCCAGGTGGGCGGGGGCAGCTACGCCAGCCTGACCTCACGGGAGGCCCGCGAGCTGGGGATCGCCATCATCTCCCAGGAGTTCCAGGACGCCGCCACCCTCTCGGTGGCGGAGAACATCTCCATGGGGAGCCTTCCGGCGGTGCGGGGATTCGTCCGTTGGGGAGAGGTGCGGCGGCGGGCCGTGGAGATCCTGGAGGCGCTGGAGGTCGACATCGACCCCGACCGCATCGTCGGCGATCTGCGCCTCGGGGAGCGCCAGATCATCGAGATCGCCCGGGCTCTCAGCCGCGAGGCGAAAGTGCTGATCCTGGACGAGCCGACCGCCGCGCTCAGCTTCCACGAGGCCGAGGTGCTGTTCGACTTCGTGCGGCGCCTGCGGGCCGAGGGAGTGGCGCTCGTCTACATCACACACCGCCTCGACGAAGTGGAGCGCATCTCGGACCGTGTGCAGGTGCTGCGCGACGGTTCCACGGCGCTCGAGGCGCCGACCAGCGAGGTGGACCGCAGGGCGATGGTGGAGGCCATGATCGGTCGGCGGGCCGGCGCGCTGGGGCGCCCGGCGCCCGTGAGCAACGGCGACGATCGGCCCGTGTTGCAGTGGACCGGCGCCGGTTCCTTGGACTACTTCGACGATGTGAACCTGACGGTCGGCCCGAACGAGGTCGTGGCCCTCTACGGCAAGCTCGGATCGGGCGCCAGCGAGGTGGCAGAGACGGCGTTCGGCCTGCGGGAGATCGACCGCGGCGAACTGCAGATCGGCACGGGCGACGCCGAGGCGCCCGAGAGTCCCATCGGTGCCGTGAACACGGGGATCGGCTACCTGCCCGCGGAGCGCAAGACCGCCGGGGGCTTCATGGTCCGCCCGGTGGCCGAGAACGTGGCCGTGGCCTCCTGGCACCGACTCGCCCGCTACGGGTTCTGGATCCGCAAGGCCACCGAGGCCGCGGCCTACAACCGCTGGCACGAGAAGCTCTCGATCCGCTCCCGCAACGACCCCCAGCAGATCATGGGGACGCTCTCGGGCGGCAACCAGCAGAAGGTCCTGCTGGCTCGCTGGCTGGAGAACCGGTCGGACGTGCTGGTGCTCGTGGAGCCCACCCGCGGCGTCGACGTGGGCGCCCGGGAGGACATCTACCGCGCCCTGCGCGAGCTGCCGACCAGCGGCGTGGGTGTGCTGGTGGTGACCTCTGACTACGAGGAGGCCTTCCAGATCGCCGACCGGGTCTACGTCATGACCAAGGGCGCCATCGTGGCCGAACTGGAGGGGGACGAGATCACCACCGGTGCCCTCCTCGAGCTGGCGGGTGGCTGACGGCGGAGGCCGTAGCGTCCGGGATCGATTGACCGATATGTCTGACCGCCGGAGGAACCGTGGCTGACGACAAACCGAACACCGAGAGCCCCGGCGCTCCGGAAGGCCCCGCCGGCGGGCAGGACGAACGCACCGTGCCGACGACCGCCGACGTCTTCGGCGGCCGCAGGCAGGAGAGCTCCGAGCAGGCCGCCGGGCGCGTGGCGCGGATCATGGCGACCCGTCCCAAGCTCGGCAACATCCAGGAGTCGCTCGCCCTCATCCTGGTGCTGGCGGGCCTGGTCATCTTCTTCGCCATCAAGGCCGAGTTCTTCTGGAGCCGCGACAACATCGTCAACATCCTCCAGACGATGGCGCCGGTCGGGATCATCGCCATGCCGGCCACGCTGCTACTGGTTGCGGGCCAGGTGGATCTCTCGGTGGGGTCGGGGGCCGGCATCGTCGGGATGATGGCCGCCATCGCCCAGACGGCCACGGCCTCCACGATCACCACCTACGGGATGGGCCTCGGGCTCACTGAGGCGGTCCTCATCGCCATCGGAACCATGTTCGTGGTCGGCGGCATGAACAGCTTCTTCGTGACCGGCCTCGGACTCAACTCGATCATCACGACGCTGGGAACCCTGGCCGTCTGGCGCGGCCTCACGAAGGTTCTGGGCACGGGCCAGACGGTGCGCATGAACGAGTTCGGCGCCCTGGGCAGCTCGCGACCTGTGGCGAACATCCCCCTGGCGGTGTTCATCTTCGCCGGGGTCGTGATCCTGTTCGTGTGCCTGCTGCGCTACACCGTCTACGGCAGGGCGCTCTACGCCATCGGTGCCAGCCCCGAGGCGGCCCGACTGGCCGGCATCAGGGTGCGGCGCTACATCACCTACGGGTTCATCCTCTCGGGCCTGATGATCGGGCTGGCGGGCCTCATCCGGCTCTCGCAGGTGGGTTCGCAGTCGATCAACACCGGCCTGGGCTGGGAGCTGCAGGTGCTGACGGCCGTCATCCTGGGCGGGGCCAGCCTCTCCGGCGGCAGCGGCACGGTGCTCGGCACCGTCCTGGCCCTGCTCGTGATCGGCGTGCTGCGCAACGGCCTCATCCAGCTGAACGTGCAGACGTTCTGGATCGAGGTCGCCCAGGGGGCGCTGTTGCTCGGCGCCGTGACCGTCGACAGGATCCGCATCCGCCTCGCCAGCGCCGACACCTGACGGGTATCGTCCCGCAGGACGCCGACGTATTCGAACATCTCGGAGGAGGCTCCCCATGAGCAGCGATCTGGCCTTCGTGGACACCCACATCCACTACTGGGACCGGCCGCATCCCACCCTGGATTGGGTGTGGCTGGAGGACGACTTCGTCCATCCGCAGCTCGGCGACATCCGCCCGCTGAAGGACATGACGCGCTTCACCCCCGACGAGTTCACCGCCGACATCGAGGGCTGCGGGGTCACCAAGGCGGTGCACGTGCAGGCCGCCATCGGCACGGCCGACCCGGTGGAGGAGACCCGCTGGCTCTCGGAGATGGCCGAGGCCACGGGCTGGCCGCACGGCATCACCGGCGATGCCCGCATGCAGAGCCCCGACGTCGAGGCCACCATCGAGCGCCACTGCGAGTACCCACTGTTCCGGGGGCTGCGGGACTTCGCCCAGGGTGATTACCTGGTGGATCCTGATTTCCACCGTGGCTACGCCCTGCTGGAGAAGTACAACGTGGTCTACGACCTGGACTGCACCTGGGAGAACATGGGCAAGGCCGGCGCCCTGGCCAAGAAGTACCCCAACATCATCATGATCCTCGACCACGCCGGGTTCCCGCAGGAGCTCGACGACGAGTACTTCGCTGACTGGCGGGCCGGCATGGCCACCATCGCCGAGGCCGAGAACTGCGTCATCAAGATCTCCGGGCTGGGGATGGGCCATCAGATGGAGGGCATCGACTGGACGACCGACTCCATCCGCCGCTGGGTGCTGGGATGCATCGAGGCCTTCGGCACCGAGCGCTCGTTCTTCGGCACCAACTGGCCGGTGGACCGGATGTACTCCAGCTACGCCGCCGTCGTCGAGGCCTACCGGGAGATCATTTCCGACTTCAGCCGCGACGAGCAGGAGGCCCTGCTCTCCGGAAACGCCGAGCGCGTCTACCGCATCTGAGCCCCCGCCGGGTGCTGCCGGCCGTCAGGGGTCGTCTCGCTCCCGAGCTTCTGCGGGTGTTCGCCGGCGAGTCGGTGGGGCACTCACCTCCAGCCTTGAACTGCCGGGACCCTTATTCAAGTTTTTTCTGTATCCTTGAATTAGAGCATTGGCGGATAGGCGGCCACCACCGACTGAGAATTCCAATCCGCGCACTCCCGTCATTCCGGCGCAGAGCCTGCCCCGGACTCGATCCGGGGCCGGAATCCAGGCTCCGGCGACACGATTCGCTTCGCTGTAGTCAACTGCAAAGCACCTGGTCAGAGCCAATCCGCTAATGCTGTTAGGAGGTCGAGATGGCCCGGTTGGAAACGCGGCACTGGGCGGGCGACGATCGCGGCCCGACACGTCGCGATCGCCGCCCCTGCGACTACGAGGTCTACATCCCCGACCCTCTCGTCGGCCGGCGTTTCGTGCTCGACGGGGATGTTGCGGCCGATGTCGCCGACGCCGAAGCGACGCTCGCCCGGCTCGACGCGACGGCCGGCGCGCTCGCTGAAACCGAGGGGCTGGCCCGGCTGCTGCTCCGCGCCGAAGCGGTGGCCTCCTCGAGGATCGAAGGGTTGGAGGTGGGCGGCCGCCAGCTCCTCCGCGCCCAGGCCGCCCGCCAACTCGGCGAGGATCCGCGCGACGTGACCGCCGTCGAGGTGCTCGGGAACATCGAGGCGATGCTCTGGGCCGTCGACGCGGTGCCGCCCGGGGGCGTGATCACCGTGGGGATCGTGATGGAGGCGCATCGCCGCCTGCTCGCCGGGACGCGTCTCGCGGCGCACGGCGGCCACAGCCGTACTGTCCAGAACTGGATCGGCGGCAGCGACTACAACCCAGCTTCGGCGGCCTTCGTGCCACCGCCGCACGACCTGGTCGATGCGCTGCTGGCGGATCTCGTCGCGTTCTGCAACGACGACTCCCTGCCTGCGGTGGCGCAGGCCGCCATTGCCCATGCACAGTTCGAGACGATCCATCCGTTCGTCGACGGGAACGGGCGCACCGGGCGCGCGCTGATCCATCTGGTGCTGCGACGGCGCGGACTGGCGCCGCGCATCCTTCCCCCGATCTCGCTGATCCTCGCCACATGGCCTCGCGACTACGTCGGTGGACTCACGGGGACGCGCTACGTGGGGCCCCCCGACTCCGAGCAAGCCCACACCGGTCTCAATCGCTGGATCGCGCTGTTCGCGAGCGCATGCCGGCGCGCCGCCACCGACGCCGGGCGCTTCGAGGAGCAGGTGCGTGCGCTTCAGGACTCCTGGCGCGAGCGGCTCGGGTCGCTGCGCCGCGAGTCGGCGGCTGATCTGCTCGTTCGCGCATTGCCGGGCGCGCCCCTGGTGACCGCCACGACGGCCTCGGAGTTGATCGGGCGGTCGTTCCAGGCGACCAACCAGGCGATCGACCGGCTCGTGGGAGCCGGCATTCTTACGCAGGTGACCGTCGGGCGGCGGAACCGTGCGTTCGAGGCCCCCGAACTCATCGAGGAGTTCACGGCGCTGGAACGGCAACTCGCGAGCCCGGAGGGTGACACCGTCGTCTCAGAGCCGATCAGGCGCGTCCCCCACAGGCACCGATAGGCCCGGCGACGCTCACAGCGCGCCGTCCCCCCCTGCGTCCTCGCCGGCGAGGGCGTAGTGGCGCTCGGTGGGGCGGGT
>JAPOVS010000087.1 GCA_026708055.1 bacterium
CGGCTGCGGCCTGCGCCTCCCGCGCCTTGGCGGCGGCGGCCTGCGCGTCGGCCAGAGCCACGCCGGCGTCGGCCTGCGCGGCGCCGGCCTCGCTCATGGCGGCGGCGGCCGCGTCGGCAGCGCCGTCGTCGGCGGCGCAGGAGGCTGCGATGAGCATCACCCCCAGCAGCGCCACCAACCAGCGGCCGCGGATTCGTGCGAGTTCACGCATGAGTTCTCCCCCTCGTGTGAGCGGCGCCGCTCCGGCGCCCGGTGATTGAACGAATCGCCGGACGAACCGGCGGGCAGATGTTAGCGCCGGTCGGCGCGCGGTTCAGCGGCCGCGTCGTCAGCGCGATCCGGTCAAGAAAGGCGGAACCCCGCCGACGTGATTGCCGGCGGGGCTCCGCTCGCTCGTTCAACGGGGCGCAGGCTCAGGCCCGCGCCGCGGGGTTACTGGTCCAGTGGATACAGATCCGCCAGCCGCGGGATCTCGTTCGGGTACAGCGCGTAGCCCCCGACGTTGTCGCGCAGGGCGATCTTGTAGTCCGGCTGCGCCAGGAACACCCACGGAGCGTCCTCGGAGATGATGCGCTGCGCCTCCTCGAACATGCCGCGCCGGACTGCCGGGTCCTTCTCGGCCCAACCGTCGCGGATGATCTCGTCGACCCGCGCGTTGTTGTAGTCGGTGTAGTTGCCGAAGACGCCCGACTCCAGGAGCAGCGACAGCAGGTAGTTGGGATCGTCGATCCAGGCCAGGGCCTCGTCCACGAAGAACTGCAACTGCTTGCCGGCCTTGCGCTCGGCGAACACGGCGGCGGTCAGCACCTCGATCTCCACGTCCATGCCGATCTCGGCCAGGTGCGACTGGACGCGCACGGCGATCAGCTCGTGCTCGCCCTTGCCGGCGTCGATGGACAGGCTCACCGGGGAACCGTCGTAGCCGCTCTCGGCCAGCAGTTCCCGAGCACGGTCCACGTCACGGTCGTAACCGATCTGGTCGCCGATCGAGAACGCCGAGCCGTTGGGCAGGGCGCCCCGGAGCCGCTGGGCCTCGTTCTTGTAGACGTTGGTGATGATGTCCTCGTAGTCCACGGCGTAGGACACCGCCTGGCGCACCAGCACGTCGTCGAACGGGGCGATGGAGTTGCCCATGCCCAGGTACGCCTGGTTCTTGGACGGGAAGCGCTGCACGACCACGCCGTCCACTCCCTGGAGGGCGGCGAAGTCCTCGGTGCCGAGGCCGATGGCCACGTCGATGACGCCGGCGCTCAGCAACTGCACACGCTCGGCGTTGGACGGGATGATCTTCCAGATGATCTTGTCGTAGGCCCGCTCCCGGCCCCAGTAGTTCTCGCGCTTCTCGAACACGACCTCCTGGTCGGGCAGCCAGCTGGCGATCCGGTACGGGCCGCTGGGGTTCTCGACGTTGGATTGGAAGTGCTCGATCGCCCAGGGGTCGTCCTCGGTCGCGTACTTCTCGACCACCTTCGGATCCACCGGCACCGAGGAGGTCATGTAGAACTGCTGCATCACCATCGGGCTCGGCGCGTTGGCCGTGAACTGCAGGGTGTAGCGGTCGATCACCTCGGGCGGCTCGTCGATGAAGGCGATGTTGGTGAGCAGCCAGGCGCCGCCGCCGGGCGTGTTGAGGTTCCGGTCCACCCAGAAGCGCACCGTCTCGGCAGTCACCTCCGTGCCGTCGTCGAACGTGACGCCCTCGCGGACCTTGATGGTGTAGGTGACCCCGTCGGCGTGCTCCTCCCAGGACTCGAAGTAGACCGGCTCCACCTGGTCGGCCACGGCGACCAGGGCGCCGTCCTGCTCCACGATCGGGTGGATGACCGGCGTGTCGGACACGATCAGCTGGGCCTCGTGGCCGCGGATGAAGTTGGTGCAGCACGGGTCCAGCGTCTGGATGTCGCCGGGCACGCCGACGGTGAGGATGAGTTCCTCCTCTGCCATCGGTTCCGGCGCGGTCGCCGCGGCCTCGGCCTCGGCGGCGGCCGCGGCGGCGGCCTCGGCGGCCCCGCGCGCTTGGTCGGCCTCGGCCTGTGCGGCTGCGGCATCCGAGCGCGCTTGGTCGGCCGCGGCCTGGGCGGCGGCCAGGTCGGCCTCGGCCTGTGCCACGGCCGCCTGGTTGCCCTCAGCGGTGGCCTGCGCCAGCGCCGCGGCGGCGGTTGCCGTGTCGGCTGCGGCCTGCGCCTCCCGCGCCTTGGCGGCGGCGGCCTGCGCGTCGGCCAGTGCGACCTCGGCATCGGACTGGGCGCTCTGCGCCTCGGCCATCGCACTGGCAGCGGTGTCGGAGGCGCCATCGTCGGCAGCACACGAAGCTGCGACCAGCATTATCCCCAACAGCGCCAGCAGCCAGCGCTTTCGAACTCCAATACTCCCGCGCATATTGTCTCCCATCTGTTCGTCGGGGCCGCATCGGGCGCTCCGGTGGAATGCGCGCCGCTCCCGCCCACCCGGCGAAAACGACCCGCGCATCGTAGCCGCAGGTCAGCGGATAGTCACAAAACGCTCGGTCAAGTCCGCATGCCGGGCGGGACGCATGTCGGATCCGATGTCGTAGGCGATCGGGATCCCGGTGGGGATCTCCACGCCGGCGATGCCGGCGTCGGGGACGTTCTCGAGGTGCTTGACCAGCGCCCGCAGGCTGTTGCCGTGGGCGGCCACCAGCACGCAGCGGTAGGCTCGCAGGTCGGCTCCCAGCGGCCCCTCCCAGTAGGGCAGCAGGCGGGCGAGCACGTCGGCCAACGACTCGCACCGGGGCATCTCGCCGGCCGCAAGGTCCGTGTAACGGGGATCGGTGGCGGGGTTCCACGGGTTGTCGGGCCGGATCGGCGGCGGCGCGGTGGCGAAACTGCGGCGCCACAGCCTGACCTGCTCGGCGCCGTGACGGGCCGCTGTCTCGGCCTTGTCGAGTCCGGTCAGGTCGCCGTAGTGCCGCTCGTTGAGGCGCCAGTGCCGCCGCACACCGATGTCCCCGCAACCCACCTCGACCAGCGCCAGAGTGCAGGTGTCGATGGCTCTGGTCTGCAACGAGGTATGGGCCACGTCGGGGCGGATCCCGGCTGCTGCCAGCGCCCGCCCGGCGGCCACGGCCTCCTCGCGACCCTGCGGCGACAGGGGGCTGTCGTACCAGCCGGTGAAGCGGTTCTGGAGGTTCCAGGTGCTCTGCCCGTGGCGGAGCAGGATCAGGTTGGCGGTCATCGGGCCCGTCCGGAAGGCGACTCTCGCGGGACGGCGCCCAGCCGTCCACCGCCGATGACCCTACCGAGTGCTCCCGACCGGCATCCCCACCCGGTCGCCCACCGCCCGATCTGCAGCGAGACGGCGGACCATTCCGTTTGCTCAGCAGTGGCGGGAAGATTTTGGCCGCTGCGGTTGTTGAATCTGTTGTCCGGTCCGCCGGTGGGCGCCCTTCAGGCGAACGGCAGGCGAACCGGGCCTCGGTAGCCTGCTTCGGGACGAGGCAGAACGCGCCGCGAGACATGTCAGGTTTCGCCGGTCCGGCGCGAGGACCGTCGAAAGCACTTCGGAGAGGTAACGCAGCATGGGCAAGGCAGTCGGCATCGACCTGGGCACGACCAACTCGGTGGTGAGCGTCATGGAGGGCGGTGACCCCACCGTCATCGCCAACGCCGAGGGGGCGCGCACCACGCCGTCGATCGTGGCGTTCGCCACCGGCGGCGAGGTGCTCGTCGGCGAGGTCGCCAAGCGGCAGGCCATCACCAACGCCGACCGCACGATCCGCTCGGTGAAGCGTCACATGGGCGAGACGATCCCCGTCACCGAGGTCGACGGCAAGAAGTACATGCCGCAGGAGATCTCGGCGCGCATCCTGATGAAGCTCAAGCGGGACGCCGAGTCGTACCTCGGCGAGGACGTGACCGAGGCGGTCGTCACGGTGCCCGCCTACTTCGACGACGCCCAGCGCACCGCCACCAAGGAGGCGGGCCAGGTCGCCGGTCTCGAGGTGCTGCGCATCATCAACGAGCCGACCGCCGCGGCCCTCGCCTACGGGCTCGAGAAGAAGCACGCGGACGAGACCGTGCTGGTCTTCGACCTGGGCGGCGGCACCTTCGACGTGTCGGTGCTGGAGATCGGCGACGGCGTCTTCGAGGTGAAGTCCACCAGCGGTGACACCAAGCTGGGCGGCGACGACTGGGACGAGGCGGT
Organism: bacterium; assembly: GCA_026708055.1. Classification (NCBI taxonomy): domain Bacteria; species bacterium. The sequence continues at coordinate 4,165 of JAPOVS010000087.1, forward strand.
CATCGAGTGGATCGCCGACCGCTTCAAGGGAGACCACGGCGTTGACCTCAGCGGTGACCCGATGGCCCTGCAGCGCCTCAAGGAGGCTGCCGAGAAGGCCAAGATCGAGCTCTCCCAGAAGCAGGAGGCGCAGATCAATCTCCCCTTCATCACCGCCACCTCCTCGGGCCCGCTGCACCTGGACTACGCCCTCACGAGGGCCGCCTTCGAGTCCATGACGTCCCGTCTCCTGGACCGCTGTCGCCGGCCGTTCGAGCGGGCTCTCGCCGACGCCGGGCTGACCGCCGACGAGGTCGACCACGTCATCCTGGTCGGGGGGTCCACGCGCATGCCCGCCGTCGCCGCCCTCGTCACGGAGATGACCGGCAAGACCCCGCACAAGGGGGTGAACCCCGATGAGGTCGTGGCGGTCGGAGCCACCATCCAGGCCGGCGTCCTGAAGGGCGACGTCACCGACGTGCTGCTGCTCGACGTGACACCGCTCTCGCTGGGGATCGAGACCAAGGGCGGGATCATGACCCGCCTCATCGACCGCAACACCACCATCCCCACGAAGCGGTCGGAGGTCTTCACAACGGCCGCCCACAACCAGCCGTCGGTGGAGATCCACGTGCTGCAGGGCGAGCGCGAGATGGCCGAGTTCAACAAGACGCTCGGCAAGTTCCAGTTGGTGGACATCCCGCCCGCGCCGCAGGGGGTGCCGCAGATCGAGGTCACCTTCGACATCGACGCCAACGGCATCGTGCACGTGTCGGCCCGCGACAAGGCCACCGGCAACGAGCAGTCCATAACCATCACCGGCCAGTCGTCCCTGGATGACGACGAGATCGACAAGATGGTGCGCGACGCGGAGGCGCACGCGGAGGAGGATCGGCGCCGCCGGGAGGCCGCCGAGACCCGCAACATGGCGGACTCCCTGGTGTACCGCGCCGAGAAGTTGCTCGACGAGGATGCGGCCGAGGCCGACGCCGAGGGGGCAGCGGACCTGCGCGCCAAGATGGAGGCCACCCGCACCGCCCTCGAGGGGGACGACGCGGCTGCCGTGACCTCAGCCGCCGACGACCTCCAGCAAGCCGTCGAGAGCTTCGTGTCGGCGATGTACGCCCGGGCCACGCAGAGCCCCGACGCCGAGGGCGACGCTGCCGGCGCTGCCGGCGGCGATGCGCCGGCTGGCGACGACGTGATCGACGCCGAGATCCTCGACGAGGAGGACTCGTGACGGCTGGGACCGAGCAAGACCCGGCGCCCGGCGCCACCGAACCCCTCGAGTCGGAGCCCACGGCAGGCACCGAGCCGGAGGAGGCGACGCCACCGGACAGGTCGGCGGCGGAGGCAGCCGGGGAGGATTCCCCGGCACCGGCCGGGGACACGCTCGACGGTCCGGCCTGTGGGCGGTGCGCCGGTTACCTCGACTCCCTCACCCGCCTCAAGGCGGAGTTCGCCAACTTCCGCCGCCGGGCCGGCGAGCGGCAGGCCCAGGCGGCCGAACGCGGCGCCGCCGATCTGGCGGCCCGGCTGCTGGCTGTTCTGGACGCCTCCGAGGCCGGCGCCGCCCACGACAGCGAGTTGGTGGGCCCGCTGCACAGCGCGCTCCTGGACGCGCTCGCCGAGGGAGGTCTGGAAGTGATCTCACCTGCCGGCCAACCGTTCGATCCGAACTATCACGAAGCGGCACTGCACACCACCGCCGAGAGCCCCGGCGACCCGATCGTGACCGAGGTGCTCCGCACCGGCTACGCCTGGAGCGGGCGGGTGCTGCGTCCTGCGGTGGTCGGCGTCCGGGGATGACCGCCCGCCCGCACGAGTCCTGAGGCGGGTGAGCCAGTGAACGTAAGCCAGTGAACGACATACGCCAGGAGTGGCTTCAGAAGGACTACTACCGCGTTCTGGAGGTGGCGCCGGACGCACCCCAGGATGAGATCACCAAGGCCTACCGCTCGCTCGCTCGCCGGCTGCATCCGGATCGGAACCCCGACGATGCCCGCGCCGAGGAGCGCTTCAAGCAGGTCTCGGCCGCCTACGACGTGGTCGGCGACGCCGACAAGCGTGCGCAGTACGACGAGATCCGCCGCCTCGCCGCCGGCGGGAATCCGTTCGCCGCCACGGGTCCGGGGGGAACGCACTCCTTCCAGTTCTCGGGCGCCGACGGGCTGAATGACCTGCTGGCGAACCTGTTCGGCGGCGGTGCCGGGCCGTTCGGCGGCGCGCCGGGCGGCAACCGGCCGCAGCGGGGACCGGACCACCAGGCACAGCTCTCCCTCTCGTTCTCCGAGGCGGTGAACGGGGTGACCAGGGAGGTCTCCCTGGGTGAGCGGTCCGACCGCCGGAAGACGAAGGTGCGGATCCCCGCAGGCGTCGACGACGGCCAGCGGATACGGCTGCGGGGCAAGGGCGGCGCAGGTGCCGACGGCGGCCCGCCGGGGGATCTCTACGTGATCGTGCGTGTCGGCGACCACCCGCTGTTCGGGCGAGACGGCGACCATCTCACCCTGACCGTTCCCGTCAGCTTCAGCGAGGCCGCCGCCGGGGCGCGCATCGCGGTTCCGACCTTCGAGGGTGACCCGGTGACGCTGCGCCTGCCGGCGGGCACCCCGTCCGGGCGGACCCTGCGCGTGCGCGGCCGCGGCGTGACGACCGACCACCGAACCGGTGACCTGCTCGTTACGGTGGAGGTCGTGGTGCCCAAGAAGCTCAACGCGGCCCAGCGCCGTGCCCTGGAGGAATTCGACGAGGCCACCAAGGGCCCGCCGCCACGCGAGCACCTGGGAATGCCGTCTTGATGTCGCCGGTCGGCACCCTGGCCGAGCGCTACACGGCCGTACGGGGCCTCACCGAGCAGTTGGCGGCGCCGCTGTCGCCGGAGGACCAGTGCATCCAGACGATGGCCGACGTGAGTCCCACCAAGTGGCACCGCGCCCACACCACCTGGTTCTTCGAGACGTTCCTGCTGAAGCCTCACCTCGAGGGCTACGGCGAGGCGGACCCTCTCTACCACTACCTCTTCAACTCCTACTACGAGGCGGCGGGCCCCCGGCACCCCCGCCCGCAGCGGGGGATCATCTCCCGGCCCTCCGCCGCCGAGGTTGCCGACTACCGGAGGTGGGTCGACGGGGCGATGGTTCGCCTGCTGACCGGCGAGCCCCCCGAGCCCGTCGAGGACCTCGCGACCTTGGGCCTGAACCACGAGCAGCAGCACCAGGAACTCCTGCTCATGGACATCAAGCACGTCCTGAGCTGCAATCCCGCCCAGCCCGCCTACCGTCCCGCCCCGCCGCCGTCCTCGACGGTTGCCGGGTCGGGACCCGGCTGGGTCGGGTTCGAGGGTGGACGCCGGGCGATCGGACACGACGGCGGTTCCTTCGCCTTCGACAACGAGGGTCCGCGGCACGAGGTCCTGCTCAGGCCGTACGAGTTGTCCAGCCGTCTGGTCACCTGCGGCGACTGGCTGGCGTTCATGGCCGACGGCGGCTACCGGACTCCCACCCTCTGGCTGTCCGACGGGTGGGCGACGGCGCAGTCCTCGGACTGGTCCGCACCGCTTTACTGGAGCCGGACCGGCGACGGCTTCAGCGCTGGCTCCTGGCACGTGTTCACCCTGGCCGGCCCGCGGGAGGTGCACCCCGACGACCCGGTCTGCCACATCTCGTACTACGAGGCCGACGCCTTCGCTCACTGGGCCGGCGCCCGCCTGCCCACCGAGGCCGAATGGGAGGCCGCCGCGGGCAGTGCTGCCGCGCGACCGGACAGCGATGACGCGAACTTCCTGTTCTCGGGCGCGCTTCACCCCCGTCCCGCCGCCGGCGACGGCCTCACGCAGCTGTTCGGCGACGTCTGGGAGTGGACCGCCAGCGCCTACAGCCCCTATCCCGGGTTCGCGCCCGCGGCGGGTGCTGTGGGCGAGTACAACGGCAAGTTCATGGTCAACCAGATGGTGCTGCGGGGCGGTTGCTGCGTCACCCCCGCCGGTCACGTCCGCGCCAGCTACCGCAACTTCTTCGCTCCGGGCACGCGCTGGCACTTCTCGGGCCTGCGCCTGGCCCGGGACAGCCGCTGACCCGTCACCACCGTGGTCTCGGGAGCACGCTCCGACGCGTTCGTCGCGGCCGGCGCCGGGAACCGCGGCTACACGATCAGCGTCTGCACCGACGAGGCCGCCCGGGACCGGGCGCTGGCGGCCGACGTGTCCGCGGGGCTCGGATCGATGCCGAAGGATCTTCCCCCCAAGTGGTTCTACGACGACGAGGGCTCCCGGCTGTTCGGGGAGATCACCCGGCTCGCCGAGTACTACCTGACGCGCCGCGAGCACGAGATCCTGCGACGCGTCGCTCCGGAGATCGCCACGCTCTCGGGCGCCGGAACGCTCGTCGAATTGGGCTCGGGCTTCTCCGACAAGACCCGCCTGCTGCTCGACGCCATGGCCGCCGCCGGCACCCTCGAGGCGTTCGTTCCCTTCGACGTGAACGAGACGGCCCTCCGTGCCACGGCCGCCCGCGCAGCCGAGGCCTATCCCGGCGTGGCCACCCACGGCGTGGTGGGCGAGTTCGGTGCGGACCTGCGGTCGGTACCCAGCGAGGGACGGCGGCTGGTGGCCCTGCTGGGTAGCACCATCGGCAACTTCTCCGGACCCGAGCGCCGGAAGTTCCTCGCCGAGATCGCCGCCATGTCCTCGGCGGGCGAGACGTTCCTACTCGGTGCCGATCTGGTCAAGGAACGCAGTCGCCTGCTCGCCGCCTACGACGACGCCGCCGGGGTCACGGCGGCGTTCAACCGCAACGTGCTGCGCGTCATCAACCGGCGTCTGGACGCCGACTTCGAGCCCCTGCGGTTCAGGCATGTGGCCACCTACGACGACGAGACCCAGCGGGTCGAGATGTGGCTGCGGTCCGAGGGCGCGCAGGTCGTGCACGTGCGACGCCTCGCCCTGCGCGCCGCCTTCGCCGACGGCGAGGCCATGCGCACCGAGGTCTCCGCCAAGTTCCGACCCGCCCAGGTCCTCGAGGAGTTGACGGCGGCCGGCTTCACGGTCCTGGCCCAGTGGCTGGACGGTGCCGGCGACTTCTCGCTCACGCTGGCGCAGCGCGCCAACGGGTCGCGACCGTAGGCTGGTCCGGGCCGTTCGCTCACGAGGGAGGGCGTTGTGGGAGCAACCGTGGTGGTTGGCACCCAGTGGGGCGACGAGGGCAAGGGGAAGCTCACGGACCTGCTCGCGGCCGAGATGGAGATGGTCGTGCGCTACCAGGGGGGGCACAACGCCGGGCACACCATCGTGGTCGGCGAGGAGTCCTTCGCCCTGCAGTTGGTGCCGTCGGGCGTGCTCTACGAGCACATCACGCCGGTCATCGGCAACGGTGTCGTCGTCGACCCGTTCGTGCTCGTCGACGAGTTGGCCATGCTCGAAGCGCGTGGCATCAGCACCCGGCGGCTGCAGGTGTCCGGCAACGCCCACCTCATCCTTCCCTACCACCAGCAGCTCGACGTCCTCAGTGAGCGCCGCCTGGGGTCCAACAGGTTGGGCACGACCAAGCGTGGCATCGGACCGGCCTACGCCGACAAGGCGACCCGCATCGGCCTGCGCCTGCAGGACCTCTTCGACGCCGGCATCTTCCGCAAGAAGCTGGAGGCAGTCCTGCGGGAGAAGAATCCGTTGCTGGCGAAGGTCTACAACCGGCTGGGCTACGACTCCGAGGTGCTCGCCGACAAGTACCTTCAGGAGATCCGCCCCGCGCTGGAGCCGTACGTCACCGACACGGTGACGACGGTTCACGAGGCGCTCGAAGCAGGCCGCCAGGTTCTCTTCGAAGGGGCCCAGGCCACGTTCCTGGACCTGGACCACGGGACGTATCCCTTCGTCACGTCCTCGAATCCGGTTGCCGGGGGAGCCTGCGTGGGCGCCGGCGTGGGGCCGCGGCACATCGAACGGGTCATCGGGATCACCAAGGCGTACACGACCAGGGTCGGGTCGGGCCCGTTCCCCGCGGAGACCCACGGCGAGGTGGCGGACCGGCTCGTGGCCGACGGAGCCGAGTTCGGCACCAACACGGGCCGCCGCCGGCGCGTGGGTTGGCTCGACCTGGTGATGCTCCGCCATGCGGTGCGGCTGAACTCGCTCTCGGAGATCGCGATCACCAAGCTGGACGTCCTCGACTCGCTGGCGGTCGTGAAGGTGTGCGTGGGCTACGACATCGGCGGCCGGCGCACCGAGGACATGCCGTACCACCAGTCCGACGTGCACCGGGCCTCTCCGGTGCTCGAGGAGTTGCCGGGCTGGCGCACCTCCCTGGCCGAGGTCACGGCGCCGGGGGATCTTCCCGCCGCCGCCGGCGGCTACCTTCGCTTCGTGGAGGAGCGGGCAGGTGTGCCGATCACGCTCGTCGGTGTCGGCCCGCGTCGGCGGCAGCTCGTCCGCCTGAAGTCGCCGTCGTCGTGACCATCCCGAACCTGCTGGCCGAGCGTTACGCCGGCGCGGCGATGCGCGCCATCTGGTCGCCGCGCGAGAAGGTCCGCCGGGAACGGGAGTTCTGGGTGGCCGTCCTCGAAGGGCAGATCGAGTTGGGGCTGGAGGTTCCCGGGGACGCGCCAGCCGCGTACCGGGCCGTCGTCGAGGACATCGACCTGGATTCCATCGCCCGCCGGGAGCGCCGGTTGCGGCACGACGTGATGGCCCGGCTGGAGGAGTTCTGCGCGCTGGCAGGTTGCGAGTACCTCCACTGGGGTCTCACCTCCCGCGACGTCACCGAGAACGTCGAGCAGACGCAGATCCGCGATGCGATGCGTCTCGTGCTGACCAAGGCGGTCGCCGCCGCCGATGCCGTGGCGCGGCGGGCCGGCGAGTTGGCCGCAACGCCCGTGGTGGCGCGTACGCACAACGTTCCAGCGCAGGTCACAACCTTCGGCCGCCGCTTCGCCGCCGCGGGCGAGGAGTTGATCGAGGCGATCCGCCGCCTCGAGACGCTGGTCGAGGACTACCCGTTGCGCGGGTTGAAGGGTGCCGTCGGCACGCAGGCGGGCCTACTGGGGCTGTTCGCCGGCGACCCCTCGAAGGTGGAGGCGCTGGAAGCGGCCGTCGCCGCCCGGCTCGGGTTCGACCGCACACTTGGTGCGGTGGGGCAGGTGTATCCCCGGTCGCTGGACTTCGACGTCGTCTCGAGCCTGTTCAGGCTCGGCAACGGGCCGGCCAACCTGGCGACGACGATCCGCCTCATGGCCGGGCAGGAACTCATCACCGAAGGGTTCGGTGCCGGACAAGTCGGATCGTCCGCCATGCCCCACAAGACCAATGCTCGTTCCTGCGAACGCATCAATGGCCTCGCGACGGTGTTGCGCGGGCACGTCACCATGGTTGCCGACCTGGCGGGGGTTCAGTGGAACGAAGGTGACGTCAGTTGCTCGGTCGTACGCAGGATCGTGTTGCCCGACGCGTTCTTCGCGATCGACGGGCTCCTGGAGACGTTCCTCACGGTGATGCAAGAACTGGAGCCCTTCCCGGCCGTGGCCGTCGAGGAGTTGCGCGGCCGAGCACCGCTCTTGGCGAGTGCAGCTCTTCTCGTTGCCGCGGCCGATGCAGGAGCTGAGCGCTCCCATGTCCATTCGGTACTGCAGCGCCACAGTGCAGCTGCTGTGGCTGCACAGCGAACCGGTCAGGCGTACGATCTCGCGGCCGCTTTGGGCCAGGACGACGACTTCCCCTTGACAATAGAAGGCGTGGAAGCAGTCCTGAACGAGGCCAGTGAACCCGGCCGGGCCGAAGCGCAAGTGGCTGACTTCGTCAAGGCGGCAGCCGACTTGTTGGACCGCTATCCCCTGGCTGGAGAAGTTGCTCCGGAGCCGCTCCTGTAACGGCGGGCACCGGCTGTCAGTGGTGAACCGTCAGCGAATGCCCGCAGCCTGAAGGACCTTTGCGGAGACACCGACCTCTCGCCAAGCCTGATACGAGATGCCCTTGCGCTCGCTGTATGAAGCCGCTACATCGATGAAACCGTTCTCGAGTTCGTCGATGTCAACGCTCTGTTCAGCGGCGTCGATTGCCTTCTGCAGATTGATTCTCTCCTGAACGAGGTGCAGGCGCCCCACGGCGCCTGCTGATTCCAAGTCCTGTTCCACAGCCGCCAGCTTCTTCTGGAGCGATTCTTTGGAGCGGCGCCTGCCGCCGGATTGTCTCACTTCGAGTGCCTCGAGGTACTGGCGTACAACACGGGTCTCGGTTCGCCCTTGGATCATCGCCGCCTTGTGCTCAGGGGTGACCTCGCGGGCTTTCCGCTCGCTGCTTGCGTCGCTCTCGCTCATGTCGACTGCTCCTTTCGGTGATGGCTCACCACGAATAGACAGACTAATTCAGATCACCGAAGTCTAACCAGATTCTGTCCGAGCGAGTCAAGCGACTCCAGGAGATTGACAAGTTTTCCGTCGGGGTGCCTTGCATCGCGAGTTGTTCCCACCGGCGGTGCGCAACTATTGAACTGCTGGTCTTGTGGACTTGTCTACGGTAGATTGGCTCTACGGTAAATTGGCACTGTGAAACGATCATCCGTAGACCTGTTGAAGCAGCACCTGTTGAAACACTCGATCCGTACGGGTGACTTTGTCTTGAAATCCGGGCGCCGCAGCAACTGGTTCTGCGACGCCAAGCAGACCGCCTGCCGGGCGGAGGGGATCCTGCTGGTCGCCGACGCGGTGCTGGATGTGATGCCGCCCGGCATCGACGCCATCGGCGGCTTGGCCGCCGGCGCGGATCCGATCGCGTTCGGCGTGGCGGGCGTCGCCGCCGTCCGGGGACGGCCGCTCCGTGCTTTCAGCATCCGCAAGGAGGCCAAGGACCATGGTGTGGAAGGCCGTCTGGCGGGCGCGCTGGAGGCGGAGGACCGGGTTCTCATCGTTGAGGACACCGTCACCAGGGGCCGCTCGCCGCTGGAGGCGGCGCGGGTGGTCCGCGCTCTGGGCGCCGAGCCGCAGATGATCCTGGCGATCGTCGACAGGGGCGGCACGTGCGCGGCGGCTGCGGCCGCCGAAGGGCTGGTCTTCCGGGCGCTGGTGACCGCGCCGGAACTCGGCTTCGCCTACGAGTCCCCCGGAGGCGCCTAGGTCCCCCGGAGGCGCCCAGGTCCCCCGGAGGCGCCCAGGTCCCCCGGAGGCGCCCAGGTCCCCCGGAGGCGCCCAGGTGTACCCGGAGCAGACCGTCGCCGACCGGGCCCGGGTGACGGGGATCGACCGCGTGGTCGGGCCCGGCATCGATCCGGGGACCTTCCGCTTTTCAGGCGGACGCTCTGCCGACTGAGCTACCCGACCGGGGCGGTCCTGACGGGATTTGAACCCGCGACCTCCGCCTTGACAGGGCGGCGTGCACTCCAAGCTGCACTACAGGACCAGCAGGACCGAATCCTATCCGCAGCGGCTCCGACGCGGCGCGGAGCGCTGATGCGGCGGAGCCGGACAGCGGCACCCCCAACGGGATTCGAACCCGTGTTACCGCCTTGAAAGGGCGGCGTCCTAGGCCGCTGGACGATGGGGGCAACCGGGGCAGCCTACCGGGCGGGCGCCTCGTGCACGGCCAGGTGAAGCCGCAGGACGGCGGTCCAAAGGGCGGCCGCGCCGGCGATATGGACGCCGACGAGGAGCACGGGCACACCGGTGAAGTACTGCAGGTAGCCGACCGCGGCCTGCGCGCCGATCACCAGTACCACCAAGCGGGCGGCGGGGGCGTGCGGCGTCGCCCGGTGGCCCCGGCGCCGGAGCCGGAACGAGCCGCGCTCGGCACCGGCCCAGAGCAACAGCGCCACCGCGGCGCACAGCACCATGGCCCCGCCGTGCAGGCGGGCCAGGGACGGGATGTCGTACTGCAGCCGCTCGACATCGGCGTCACCACCATGCGGGCCGGCTCCGGTCAGCAACGTGCCGCTCACGATGGCCAGGACCGCCAGGACCACCAGCAGGCGCGTCAGGTGGCCCGCCGCCCGCGCCGGCGCGCCCGCCCCCCTCGGAGCCCCGTCGGGCAGACCGGCGCGGTGGTGCAACACGACGGCGTTGGCCACCAGCACCATCGACAGCAGGAAGTGGGCGATGACCAACCACGGGGAGAGGTGGTACCACACGACCAGGCCCCCGAGGACCACCTGGCCGGCAACCCCCGCCACGAGCCCGAACGCCAGTCCGACGAGGTCCTGCCGCCTGGGTCGCCGCAGCAGCGCACCGAGCACGGCGAGCGCCACGGCCAGCGACACCACGCCGGTAATGGCCCTGTTCACGAACTCCACCAGGGCGTGGTACTCCAGGTCGGGGACGAACTGGTTCTCCTCGCAGGTGGGCCAGTCCGAGCAGCCCAGTCCGGAGCCGGTGAGGCGCACCGCGCCACCGGTGATGATGATGAAGATCAGGGCCAGCAGGGCCAGCAGAGTGATACGGCGGTAGCCGGCCGGGCTGATTCCGTTCCTCCGCAGCGCCATCGGCGCTCAGCCTAGGAGCCGGCCGCAGTGCCCCTCGCCGCTCCATCAGCGTCGCGAGTGGAGTATTGGACACGCGGGTCTCGTACGCTTGCGCCGATGCCTGCGACGAAAGCCCGGGCCACGATCGCGTCCTACGTGGCGCTGACCAAACCGCGCATCATCGAGCTGCTGCTCGTGACGACGGTTCCCACCATGATCGTTGCGCAGCGAGGCCTGCCCCCGGTGTGGTTGATCGGGGCGGTCATCGCCGGCGGGGCCCTCGCCGCCGGCGGCGCCAACGCGCTCAACATGGTCATCGACCGCGACATCGACAGCATCATGCAGCGCACCCGGGACCGGCCCCTCGTCACCGGCGAGATAAGCCCGCGCAGCGCCCTGGCGTTCGCGGTCACCCTGGAGGTGGCGGCGTTCGTCTGGCTCTGGCTGATGGTGAACCTGCTCAGCGCGGTCCTGGCGGTGAGTGCCACGCTGTTCTACGTCTTCGTGTACAGCCTCTGGCTGAAGCGGCGGTCCGAGCGCAACATCGTCATCGGCGGAGCCGCCGGCGCGGTCCCCGTGCTCGTGGGCTGGACGGCCGTGACGGGCCGGCTGGACTGGGCGCCGCTGCTGCTGTTCGCGGTGATCTTCTACTGGACGCCACCCCACTTCTGGGCGCTGGCGGTGCGCTACCGCGATGACTACGCGCAGGTCGGGGTGCCGATGCTGCCGGCGGTCCGCTCCATCCGGACCGTGGCCCTGCGCATCATCGCCTACACCGTGGTCCTCTGGGCCACGAGCGTCGCTTTCGGGTTCGTGGCCGAGTTGGGGACCCTCTACCTTGCGACCGCCCTGGTGACCGGCGTGATCTTCATCGCCCTGGGTGTCCGGTTGCTTCGCCATGGCACACCGCAGGTGGCGATGCGCCTGTTCAACTGGTCCATCACCTACATCGTGTTGCTGTTCGGGGCCATGGCTCTGGATCGGTTCGTCTGATGGCGCCAATGGTGTCACCGGGCGGCATGATCCGGGACCGATCTGCTGCGGTGCGGGCGGCCCGCGGACTCGCGTTACAGTTCCAGGCTGGATCAGCCCCCCTGGCCGCCGGTCGAGCGGACTTCGCCGAGCGGTCATACCGAACGGACAACTCGCACCTCGTTACCGAATTCGTATGACCGCGACCGAGACTCACGCTGCCGCCACGGACGAGCACGCCTCGGCCACGCCGGCAGGCTCGCCGACCCCGCGGGGACTTGCGGGGATCCTGTCCAGCAGCGACCACAAGACGCTGGGGCGGATGTGGATCCTGGCGTCGCTGCTGCTCGGCACCTTCGTGCTGGTGTGCGGGCTGCTGTTGCACATCGAGCGCGCCAACCTGCCGGGTCTCGAGGTCTTCGCGGGCATCGAATCGTTCCGGCAGTTCTTCACGCTCTACCGGGTCGGTCTGGTCTTCCTGTTCGTCATGCCGTTGTGGATCGGTCTCGCCACGCACGTGGTCCCACTGCAGATCGGCGCCCGGGGTGTGGCCTTCCCGCGGGCGGCCGCGGCCGCCTTCTGGGGCTGGCTCACCGGGGCCGGCATCCTCATCGCCTCCTGGGCGATCGACGGGGGCCTTGCCGCCGGTGGCGAGCAGCGGGCCGTGGAGCTCTCCCTGCTCTCCTTCGCCCTGGTGGTGCTGTCGCTGCTGGGCGCCACGGGAGTGCTGCTCACCACCATGTGCACCCAGCGGCCGGCCGGCATGAGCCTGGAACGCATGCCGTTGTTCTCCTGGTCGGTGTTCGTGGCGGGTGCCGTGTGGCTCCTGAGCCTGCCCGTGCTGCTGGCCAACCTGGTCATCATGTGGATCGACCTGCGGGGTCCGAGCGCGGTGCGCTTCGGGGCCGGGCAGAACCTGTACGAGCAGGTCTCCTGGGTGTTCGACCAGCCCCAGGTGTTCGTGTTCGCAATCCCCGTGGTCGGTGTCGTGGGGGAGATCCTGCCGGTGGCCTTCGGCATGCCGCAGCGGCGCTGGGGCGTCATGCTCTCGCTCGTCGGTCTGGCCGGAGTGTTCAGTTTCGGTGCCGACCTGCAACGATTCTTCAGCCCGACGGCCCAGACGACGCCGCTCTACGTGGTCAGCGGCATCGTCGTGGCGCTGGTGGTCGTGGCGCTGCTGGGAGGCTGGGCCGACCTGGGGCGCGGCGCCCGCCGCCTGCCCCGGCCCAGCGGGCACCTCGCCGTGGCGATGTCGGCGCTGGGCGTGCTGGTCTTCGCGGCGATCGTGGGATTCATCCGGGTGCTCGGCGGGGCGGTCGGGTTCCTGCGGAGCTTCGCTCGGCACAACGAGTCCTGGCAGGGTGATCTGGACCGTGCCCTGGCGCCCCTGGACGATCTGCGGGGGACCATGGCCGGCGCGGGGCTGCTGGACCTCGTGGCGATGGCGGCCGTGCTCGGTGCCGTGGCCGGGCTCTTCTACTGGAGCCCCAAGATCTTCGGGCGCCGGGCCTCGCACGCCGCCGGCTTCGGCGCGGCGGCGATCCTGGGCGCGGCCGGCCTGTTGACGGGCCTGATGGGCCTCGTCGCCGGCTTCCTGGGCCAACCCGAACGCCCCAGCGCGAGCTTCACCTCGGGGGGTGCGGAGGCTGCGGCCATCCTCGCCGTCATCGGCGTGATCGGGGTCCTGTTGGCTATGGCGATCGTGCTGATCGTCACCCTGCGCGGCGCCGCCTCGCTCGCCCGGGGCGCCTCCACGGTTCCCGACCCCTGGGGCGGGCACACGATGGAATGGTTCGCCGCCTCGCCGCCCCCGCCGGACAACTTCGGTGACGAGCCGGCGGCTCCGGTGCGTTCGGCGCATCCTCTCTGGGACGCGCCGGCGCCGTCGACAGGCGAGAGAGGTGCCCCGTGAGCGAGCAGGCCGCTCCGGCGACCGAGATGGTGGCACCGGCGATCGCCCCGCGCCGCCGGACCCTGCAGGTGGGCACGGGTTTCGCCGCGGCGGCCGTGTTGATGTACTTCGGTGGCCTGCTGGGCGTCTACTTCTCCGAGCGGGCCGATTTCCTGCGGGCGAACCCCGGCGAGTCGTGGATCCCCTCCGGGGCCCGGGTCGAGCTGACCGCGCCGACGGTGATGGCCTGGACGCTGCTGCTGAGCGTCGTCACCATGCAGTGGGTGGTGCACGCCACCAAGCGGGACGACCGGCGCCACACCCTCATCGCCCTGGTCGTCACGGCCGTCTTCGGCGTGGCGGTGATCAACCAGACCGCCTTCCAGTACCGCCAGATGGGGCTGGCGATCGACGGGGGCAGCCTGGCGGCACCGCTCATCTACACGATCTCGGGCAGTCATCTCGCCCTGGTCGTCGTGGCCCTCGGCTACCTGTTCGTCATGGCGGTGCGGGCCCTCACCGCGCCGGCGCCCAGCGTCCACCTCGACGGCATGTCGGCGGCGGCCATGCTCTGGCACGTCATGGTGTTCGTGTACCTGGTCATCTGGGTCGGACTCTTCGTGACGAAGTGATGAGCCCCATCCCCGCACCCTCGGTCCACCGGCTGCGCCCGCAGCGAGGTTGCTGACGTGCTGACTCCGGGTTTCAAGCTCTTCTTCGGGTTCGGCGCCCTCGCCGCCGTGGGCGCCATCATCTACGGGATCGCAACCGGTGATCCCGCCGGCGCGGACTACCTGGGCGTGGTGGATCGTGACGCCTGGAAGGGTGTCATCAGCCTGGGATGGCAAGGCGGCGTCGGGGAACACACAGGTTTCATCGTGCTGGTCTTCGCCGCCCTGGTCGGCGCCGGCCTGGGCTGCATGCTCGTGGCGTTCCGCGACGCCGACGCCGAGTCCGTGGGCGAGCTTGCCCCGACCGGCGAGACGCCGCCGAGCGAGGCGCCGGCCCATCCCTCCTACTGGCCGCCGCTGCTGGCCTTCGCGGCGGCCGTGGTCGTGATCGGACTCGTCACCCACGCAGCCATCTTCGTGATCGGGCTCATCCTGGCCGGCGTCGTGGCGTTCGAGTGGATGGTCACCGCCTGGGCGGATCGGGCCACTGGCGACGCGGCGGCGAATCGGGCACTGCGCAACGGGCTCATGCATCCCATCGAGATCCCGGTGCTGGGCGCCGCCGGTGTGGCCATCCTGGTGGTCGGCGGCTCGCGCGTCCTGCTGGCCGTGAGCGAGTTCAGCGCCGTCTGGATCGCTGCCGGGGTCTCCGCGGTGATCCTGCTGGCGGCAATGCTGTTCGCCGCCCGGCCCCACATCGCCCGCTCGGTCATCACCACCGTGCTGGCCTTCGCCGCCGTGGCGATCGTGGCCGCCGGCATCGTGGCGACCGCGGTCGGCCCCTACGATCACGGCCACGCGGGCGAGCACGGCACCGACGAGGCCGGCGAGATCCACGAGGGCGACGAGTAATGGACGAGCACGCCGCCGGCCGTTTCGGGAGGCCTCTCTGGCGGCGCCTCCGGCTGGCGCTGATCGCGCCGGCGGTGGCGCTGGCGCTGACCGCATGCGCCGACGAGCACCCGCTGGACACCCTCACGGAGGCCGGCCCGGACGCGCGGGAGATCAACGACCTGTTCTTCCCCGTCCTCGGGGTCGCCGTCGTCGTCTTCTTCCTGGTGCAGGGTGCCGTCATCTACCTGGTCCTCAAGTACCGGGCGCGACGCCGGGACTCGTCTGCGGCGGCCACGGGCGGCGAGGGTGACGGCGACGACCTCTACGGGGACGACGAGTATCCCGAGCAGGTTCACGGCAATCTCCGGCTGGAGCTGGCCTGGACCATCATCCCCACGATCCTGCTGGCGGTCATCTCGGTGTTCGCGCTCATCTCCCTCGTCGAGTTGAACGAGGTGTCCGCCGCTGAGGACGATCTCCGGGTCACCGTCGTGGGCCAGCAGTGGTGGTGGGAGTTCCAGTACCACCTGGACGGCGACACCTCCACGGCGCCGGACATCGTGACCGCGAACGAGTTGGTGATGCCGGTGCGCCAGCAGGTGCCCCTGGAGATCACCTCGCGGGACGTGATCCACTCGTTCTGGATCCCGCGGCTGAACGGCAAGCGCGACGCCGTCCCGGGCCGTACCCATCCGTGGGTGATCGAGGCCGACGAGCCGGGCCGCTACATGGGCCAGTGCACCGAGTTCTGCGGGCTCTCGCACGCCTACATGCGCATGTACGCCGTCGTGCTGGAGCCCGCCGAGTGGGAGGAGTGGGTGCAGGGCCAACTGGTGGACGCCGCGCCCCTGGAACCCACCGATCCCGGTTACGAGGGCCAGGAGGTCTTCCTGGCGAACTGTGCCAACTGTCACGTCGTCAACGGTGTGACCGACGTGAACCTCGACGGTCGCCTCGACGGTACGGCCGACTACGCCGGCACCGGCGACTTCGACTCCGAGCCCATCACCTCGGCACTCGTGGCGGGCGCGGCCCCCAATCTGACCCACCTGGCGAGCCGCACCACGTTCGCGGGCTCCATCTTCGACCTCTACGAGAACCGAGCCAAGTACATCCCCTACCTCGAGGTGGCTGAGCGGGGCGACCTGAACCGAGGCGACCTCGAAGCCTGGATCCGCAACGCCCCCGAGCGGAAGGCCAACGACGCCGACGGCGCCCGCGGCATGACCGCTTTCCCGGGCCTCACCGAGGGCGACATCGACGCGTTGGTCGAATATCTGATGACCCTGCGCTAGACAGCAGAGAGCGGAACCAGAGAACACCCGAGACGGTACCGAGACCCAGAAACCCGGAGAGACCCCGGCAACCCCATGACCACCACCTCCGAACCCCCGCTGCAACTCACCGCAGGCGAGCAGATGGTGCGGCCCTCGACGTCGCTCGGGGTGTTCTCGCGGCCGAGGGGTGACACAGGCTGGCAGAGCTGGCTCTTCACCGTCGATCACAAGCGCATCGGCATCATGTACGGCGCCGCGGCGCTGCTGTTCCTGGTGATCGGCGGCATCGAGGCGCTGCTTATCCGGCTGCAGCTGGCCGTTCCCGGGGGCAACGTGCTCAGCGAGGACGCCTACAACCAGGTCTTCACCATGCACGGCGTCACGATGGTGTTCCTGGTGATCATGCCGATGGCCGCCGCCTTCGCCAACTACCTGCTGCCGCTGCAGATCGGCGCCCGGGACGTGGCCTTCCCCCGGCTCAACGCCTTCAGCCTGTGGGCCTTCCTGGCCGGCGGCATCTTCCTGAACACCTCGTGGTTCCTCGGCGGCGCCCCCGACGGCGGCTGGTTCGGCTACGCGCCCAACAGCGGCCTCGTCTACTCGCCGAGCAACGGCATGGACTTCTACGCCCTGGGTCTGCAGATCGCCGGCATCGCCTCGCTGGTCAGCGCCATCAACCTCATCACGACGGTGCTCAACATGCGCGCCCCCGGCATGACCCTGTTCCGGATGCCGGTGCTCTCCTGGATGCTGCTCGTCGTGCAGTTCCTGCTGCTGTTCGCCATCCCGGTGATCACCGTCGCTCTGTTCCTGCTGAGCTTCGACCGGCTGTTCGACGCCAACTTCTTCAACGTGGCGGCCGGTGCCGACCCGCTGCTGTGGCAGCACCTCTTCTGGATCTTCGGGCATCCCGAGGTGTACATCCTCATCCTGCCCGCCTTCGGCATCATGTCCGAGGTCATCCCCGTCTTCAGCCGCAAGCCCATCTTCGGCTACCCGTTCATGGTCTTCTCGGGGATCGCCATCGGCTTCATGGGCTGGGGGGTGTGGGCCCACCACATGTTCACCTCCGGCATGGGGCCGGTCTCGGTGGCGGCCTTCTCGCTCTCCACCATGTTCATCGCCGTGCCCACAGGGGTGAAGATCCTCAACTGGTTGGCGACCATGTGGGGCGGCCGGGTGCGGTTGACCACGGCGATGCTGTACTCCGTCGGCGCGGTTGCGATGTTCACCATCGGCGGCCTGTCGGGGGTGACCCACGCCATCGCGCCCGCGGACACCCAGCAGACCGACACCTACTACATCGTCGCCCACTTCCACTACGTGATATTCGGGGGATCCCTCATGGGCATGCTCTCGGGCATCTACTTCTGGTGGCCGAAGATGTTCGGACACAAACTCGACGAGAAGCTCGGCAAGATCGGCTTCTGGGTTCTGCTCATCGGCTTCAACCTCACGTTCGGGCCGATGCACATACTGGGTCTGCAGGGCATGTCGCGCCGCATCCACAGCTATGCCGCCGACTCCGGATTCAACCTGTGGAACATGTTCGCCACCGTGGGTTCGTTCGTCGTCGCCGTGGGCCTTCTGCTGTTCTTCTGGAACATCGGCGTCAGCCGCCGCCGCGCCCGCGGCGCGCCGCCGGTGGGTCCCGATCCGTGGGACGCGCGCGGCCTGGAGTGGATGACCGCCTCGCCGACGCCCGTCCACAACTTCGACCGCGACATCACCGTCACGCGCCAGGACGAGTTCTGGCACCGCAAGTGGCGCATCGGCGACGACGGCCAGGTGACGCGCATCGCCCGGGCCGAGGACGTGGCGCACGACGGCAGCGCCACCGACGTGCACCTGCCCTCGCCCTCGTACTGGCCGGTGGTGGTCGCCCTCGGGCTGCCCCTGGTGGCCTACGGGCTCATCTACAACCTCTGGATCACCGGCGTGGGCGCGCTGTTGATCCTGGGCGGCCTGTACGCCTGGGTGTTCGAGCCGCCCGACGATCCCGAGGCCCACGCGCACGACGACCACCACGACGCCGACCCCTCCGACGACCCCGACAACGGTGCCTCCGGCGGCGGGACGTCCACGAACGGTGAGGGTGGACCCGACGGCGGTGACGGCACGCGCCAGCTGGCCGGAGCGGGAGTCGCCGGCGGTCCGTCCGCGCAGGCGACGGAGGAGCAATCGTGACCGATGTCGCCGATCCCGAAGCGGCCGTGACCGCCCCGGCCGCGGGCGGCCACGAGGCACCCGCGCACCCGCCCACGACCACGGGCATGTCCCACAACAAGGTGGCGATGTGGCTGTTCCTGGGGTCGGAGTGCCTGCTGTTCGGCGCCCTCATCTCCGTCTACATGTTCGCCAAGTCCCGGCTGCCGGCCGGCGAGATCGGCCCGAACGACGTCTTCGACATCCCGTTCACGTCGGTCAGCTCGTTCGTGCTGCTGATGAGCTCGCTGACCATGGTGCTGGCGCTGTCGGCCCTGACGCGGGGCGAGGAGCGGGGCTTCCGGGTGTGGATCGTGGCCACGGCGCTGCTCGGCGGCACGTTCATCGCCGGGCAGGTCTACGAGTTCACCGTCTTCTACAACCTCGGACTGGGCTACACCACGAACATCTTCGGGTCGGCCTTCTACACCCTGACCGGGTTCCACGGCGCCCACGTCACCATCGGCATCGTGATGCTGATGTCGGCGCTGGTGGCCAGCCTGCGCGGCCGCCTGAGCCCCCGGAACGCCGAGACCGTCGAGCTCATCGGCCTGTACTGGCACTTCGTCGACATCGTGTGGATCCTCATCTTCACGATCATCTACCTTTTCCCGCAGTAGGGGAGGCGCCGCTCCATGAGCCAGACACAGCCGGCGCCGCCCGCCGAGGAGGCCGTGCCGCACGACGTGGCCGAGGCCGCCCACGACGACCACGGCGAGGGCCACGAGCACCCCTCGGACCGGCAGTACGTCAAGATCGCCCTGATTCTCGGCGGCCTCACCGCGCTCGAGGTCTTCACCTACTTCGAGTCGGTGCACAACCTCGGCGACGCGGCGATCTACGTGATCCTGATCGTGCTGATGGTCCTCAAGTTCATCTACGTGGTGGCCTGGTTCATGCACCTGAAATTCGATTCGGTGCTGTTCAAGAGGATCTTCGTAGCGGGCATCGTGCTGGCCCTGGGGGTCTATCTGGTCATGTTGACCGCGTTCCGGATCTGGGGAGCCTGAGCCCGGCGTCCGGGGGTGGGCGATGCGGGAGTTCATCGACTACGACCTGTGGGGCTGGACACCGCACCCCGAGGTGTGGGTGATCGTCCTGGTGGCGCTCGCCGTCGGGGGCTACGTGGCACGGGTGCTGGCGCCGGCGGCCGGCGAGGTCATCGAGCGTCGCCGCAAGGGCTGCTACCTGGCGGCGGTGGGTGTGCTCTGGTTCGCCAGCGGCTGGCCCATGCACGACATCTCCGAGCAGTACCTGTACTCGGTGCACATGGTGCAACACCTGCTGATCACCCTGGTGGTGCCGCCGCTGCTGCTGCTCGCCACCCCCGAGTGGATCGCACGGCGCGTCGTCGAACCCTCCCGACCGCTGGCACGGCGCCTGCTGCGCCCGATCACCGTCGGCATCACGTTCAACGTGGTCGTGGCGATCACGCACATTCCCTGGGTGGTGAACACCAGCGCAACCAACGGCGTCTTCCACTACACGGCACACCTGGCGTTGTTCGTGACGGCGATCGCCATGTGGTTGCCGGTGTGCGGGCCATTTCCCGAATTGCGCCTGCAGCCGCTGCCGAAGATGTTCTACCTGTTCGCCATGTCGGTGCTGCCCACGGTCCCGGCTGGGTTCCTGACCTTCGCCCAGACCCCCATCTACGAGGCCTACGACACACCGCTGCGGTTGTGGGGGGTGTCGGTGGCCAACGACCAGCAGATGGCGGGGCTCATCATGAAGATCGCGGGCGGCCTGTACCTGTGGGCGATCATCGCCGGCGTGTTCTTCCGCTGGTCGGCCCGCCAGCGCGCAGCCGACCGCGCCACCGCCGACGGCACGCCGATCTCCAGCGAGGACGGCGAGGCACCCGTGCCCGCCCGGGCCGCCGCCGACATGCTCACCTACTCGCAGGTTGTCGAGGCCTTCGAGCGGGCCGGTGAGCCGCCCAGCGAGGCCCGCAACTGACGGAGAGGAGGTTGGCCGTGAGTTCTGAGGACGGCTTCCTGGCGGCGCTCGAGGCATCGACGACCGATGTCAACGAGGCGATCACTCTGCCGCCCGCCTGTTACACGTCGGAGGAGTTCCTGGCCTTCGAGCGCCGGGCGATCTTCGATCAGGACTGGGTGTGCGTCGGCCACGAGGGTCAGATCCCCAACGCCGGCGACTACTTCTGTGTGCAGTTGTTCGACGATCCGCTCGTGGCGGTGCGCGGCGCCGACAACGAGGTGCGCGTCCTGTCGGCCGTCTGCCGCCACCGGGGCATGGTCGTCGCCGAGGGCTCGGGCAACGGATCCAACTTCCGCTGCCCGTACCACTTCTGGGTCTACGGCCTCGACGGCCGGCTGCTCGGCGCGCCGGCGATGGAGCAGCGCGCCGACTTCGACAAGTCATGCCTGGGGCTCCCGCAGCTCAAGACCGAGTTCTGGAACGGGTTCATCTTCGTCACCTTCAACGGCGAGGCCCTGCCGCTGGTCCCCACGCTCGGCGGCCTCGACGGCATCCTCCGCAACTACCGCCTCACCGAGACCATCTGGGTGGACGGCGGCCACTTCGACGACCTGCCGTGGAACTGGAAGGTCATGCTGGAGAACTTCGTGGACGGCTACCACAACAACCGCCTGCACAGCGGCATCGGCGACGTGATGCCCTGCAGCGACGCCACGTTCGTGCCCTTCGACCCCGAACGTGACAACCACATCTCGCGTTCGAACCGCACCCTCAAGCAGGACGCCTCGTTCAATCTGACGCGGGAGCCGCTGTTCCCGGTGTTCCCGCACCTGTCCGAGGAGGATCGTTGGCACTGGAACTTCGCGCTGGTGCCCCCGACGCTGGCGCTGGCGATCGTGCCCGATCAGGTGGCGTACTTCACCGTCTTCCCCAGGGGCGCCAACGGCATCTCCATCCAGATCGGCTACCTCTTCCACCACAAGGTCGTCGAGATGCCGATGTTCGACGTCCGTTTCGCCCAGGCCAAGGCCGACGTGGACAACTTCAACGGTGCCGACATCCACGCCGACACCATGGTCCAGGTGGGGCTTCGTTCACGCTTCGCGCCGCGGGGCCCGTACTCGTGGCAGGAGGCGACCCTGCAGCAGATCAATCGCTGGCTCGTCAAGCGCTACCGCGAGCACTACCGGCGCGACCCCGCCCCGGTGCGGGCGGCCGGCCTGTAGGAGAATCAAGCCGCAGCGCCGCCGCGGCGGCAGCACGTCGTCGCCGCACTTGCTGACGGCTCCGGGCGACGCGCCGGTACGGTTTTGTGGTGCTCGACGTCCGCTTGCTGCGACATGAGATGGAGCGGGTGCGCGCCGCCGTCATCTCCCGGGGCGACGAAACCGCGCCGCTGGTTGAGGCGCTCGACCTCGACGTGCGGCGGCGTCACCTGCTGGCGCGTCGCGACGAGTTGCGCCACGAGGTGAAGGAACTCTCCGCCGAGATCGGGAAGCTGCACCGGGAAGGCCGCCGCGACGAGGCCGTCGAGTCCATCGAGCGCAGCCGCATGCTCGGCGACGAGACCAAGGCGTTGGCGGCGCAGGCCGACGAGCTGGGCGGGCGCCTCGAGGACCTGCTGATGCGGATGGCGAACCTCCCCGCCGAGGACTGTCCCGTCGGCGCCGGGGCCGAGGACAACCCGGTGCTGCGGGTCGAGAACTTCACCCCCGACCGCTACGGCCCCCACCAGCGCGTCCCCCACTGGAACTTCACAGCCGAGATGGGTCTCCTGGATGTGGAGCGTGCCACCAAGCTGTCCGGGGCGATGTTCTCCATGTTCCGGCGGGAGGGCGCGATGCTCGCCCGCGCCCTGGTGCAGTTCGCCCTGGACCGCAACGCCGATCTGTACGAGGAGGTGCGGCCGCCCACGCTCGTCCACACCGAGACAATGACCAGCACCGGCCACCTGCCGCGCTTCGCCGACGATGCCTACCACCTGGAACGCGATGACCTGTGGGCGATCCCGACCGCCGAAGTGCCGCTCACGTCGCTGTGCCGTGACGAGGTGCTCGCCGAGTCCGACCTCCCGATGCGCCTCATGGCCCACACCTCCTGCTTCCGGCGCGAGGCCGGGGCGGCGGGCCGCGACACCCGGGGCCTGTTGCGCGTGCACGAGTTCGACAAGGTCGAGATCCTGGCCTACGCCACCCCGGAGCAGGCCCCGGAGATGCACAACGAGCTGCTCGATCGGGCCGAGGGCGCGGTCGCGGATCTCTCCCTGGCCTACAGGATCGTGGACATCTGCACCGGTGATCTGGGGGGCGCGGCCGCCCGGACCTTCGACATCGAGGTCTACTCGCCGGGCAGCGACCGCTGGTTGGAGTGCTCGTCGGTCTCCTGGTTCAGCGACTACCAGGCCCGGCGCGCCAATGTCCGCTATCGCCCCGACGGCACCCGCGGGACCCGGCTCGTGCACACCCTGAACGGCTCAGCCCTGGCGGTGCCGCGGGTTTGGGCCGCGCTCACCGAGACGTGGCGCCGGCCCGACGGATCCATCGAGGTGCCCCCGCCGCTGCGCCCGTACATGCGCGGGCTGGAGGTGATCCGGTGACGCGGGCGACGGTCGCCCGGATCGTCGCCGGCTAGCGGCCCGCCGCAGCCAGATGCAACGGGACGGCGAGCGGGACACGATCCGACGCCTGCCGCCGCTGATCGCGGCCCCGGAGAATCTGCCCGATCTCGACGGTTCGGATCATCCTGTGCGGGCCATGACCCGATCGGTGGCTGGCGACGAGGCCTCCTGGACGCCCGCCGCGGCGGCCGAGATAATCGAGCGGTTCGACGAGTTGGCGCCCGACTGGTCCAACCGCCTGCGGCCCGAGGAGTTCGTGGGCCTCCCCGACGCCTGCGAGCGCGGCCTCCTCGAGCCGTCGGCGCTGTGCCTGGAGGTGGGCTCGGGCACCGGGTTCGGGACGGTGCACCTCGCGGCGCACTTCCGGGCCACCGTCGCCGTGGACATCTCGGCGGGCATGCTGGCGCTGGCACCTCCCGATCTGGCCCCTCGCGTGCGGGCGGACGGGGCCTCGCTGCCGCTGCCCGACGACTCCGTCGACGTCGTGGCGTTGATCAACATGCTGCTGTTCCCCTCCGAGGTGGACCGCGTGCTGCGGCCCGACGGGGCCGTTCTCTGGTTCAACACGCTCGGGGTGCGCACACCCATCCATCTCCCTGCCGAGGAGGTGGCGGCGGCCCTGCCCGGTCGCTGGCAGGGGATCGCCAGCGAGGCGCTCTGGGCGACGTGGTGTGTGCTGCGCCGGGCGGCGCCTGACGGCTGAACGCCCCTCAGGCACCCATGTCCGGCACGGCGCGCAGCCGCCGCCGAAGCCGGAGCCAGACGATGGCGGCGACGACGACGGCCGCCAGGATCTCGAACAGCACGGCCCAGCGCAACGGGTCGGACCAGTTGGCCATGCGCTCGGGGATGTCGGCGATGGTCCGCACGATCGGCAGCACGAACAGGTCGAAGCGGTAGTACGCACCCTCGACGGCCAGCCAGAGCACCCCGAAGGCCGCCAGGGCGATGCGCGCACCCAGCGGCTGCATGCTCGGCCGCAGCGCCACCAGCACGATCCCGACCACGATGTAGCCCGCCGCCACAGCGAGGCGGGCCGGTGCGGCCGCCGCCGCCCAGGAACTCAGTGCGGTCTGAGCGTCCAGCGAGAGGTCGACGAGGACGTTGGTCATCAGATTGCCGCTGAGCACCTGCACCTCCCACCACCCGTAGAGAGTCAGGAAGCCTCCGACCACGACGAGAAAGCCTCCCGAGATGCGGTTCACGTGGGGGAGGATGCGCCGCATCTTGGCGATCACCTCGGTCCGGGCGACCGCCATCGCCAGCGTCAACACCATGATCACGGCGCACAGCCCGCCGCCGTAGGCGAGGAACACCAGCAGCCCGTCGAAGAAGTCCCTGCTGGAGAAGGCACTGACGACGGTCCCGAAGAACACCGGCATGGTGCACCCCAGCGACACGATGGCGTAGGACACCCCGAACAGGAAGATCGAGCTGAGGCGGCGGCTCTCGCCCCCGCGCTGCAGCCGCGGCAGCCGGAACTTGGGTTCGAACCCCCGCAGCATCGCCAGCCCGAGGATGCCCATGACGATCCCCAGCACGAAGGTCACCCACGCCACCCGGCTCTCGATGGCGCTGCGGCTCAGCACCGTCGAGGCCAGGGCGCCGATGGCGGCGAACACCGCCATGAAGCCGGCACAGAGAGTCAGCCCCACGCCGAGCCCCCGGAAGATGCTCTGGGCAGGACTCAGCCGCTTGTCGCCCTCGATGCCCAGGAAATACGAGAGGTAGGCGGGCATCATCGCGAAGCCGCACGGGTTGAAGGCGGAGATGAACCCCGCCGAGAGGGCCAGGCTCGCCAAGGTCGTGAGGCTGACGGTGTTCACGGCCCTGCTCTCACGGGCGCTGCTCTCCGGGCGCCGCCGCTCATACGCCCAGGTGCTCGGCGATGAGCGCCCGCAGGTCCTGTGCCCGCAGGCGTGAACTGATCATGTGCACAATCATGCCCTCTGCATCCACCAGCACCGTGGTCGGCATGCCGAACCCCCCGAAGGCCTGGAAGATCCCCGAATCCGGGTCCTCCGCCAGCGCGTAGGTCACGCCGGTTCTTTCCGCCAGTTCCCGCGCCGCGCCCGGCTCGTCACCCACGTTGAAGCCCAGGAGCGCCACCTGGGGCGCCAGCTCGACGTGCACAGCCTCGAAGGCCGGCATCTCGGTGATGCAGGGCGGGCACCACGAGGCCCAGAAGTTGATCACCGCCGGCTTGCCGGCGAGATCGGCGAGTGTGCCCTCGGACCCGTCGAAATAGTCGAAGCGCACCTCGGGAACCGGCCGGTGATCCCCCGCCGGGGTCGGCTCGCCGGTTTCCGGGGCGGCGGCCGTCGTGGCGACCTCGCCGGCCGGCGGTGGGCTCACCGTCTCGGCCGCGCCGCTCCCGCACGACACCGCCAGCAGCAGGGCGAGCATCGCCAACGCACCCCGCGTGCGGCACGTCCGGCGGACCCTGGAGTCGGGTTTCACGCCTAGGCCGGGGAGAAGACCGTCTGACCGTCGCGCTGGGTGGCGGTCAGATCGCCGAGGACGCGGAGGTGTTCGAGGTGGGCGAACGTCTCGCTCTCGGCCATGTTGCCCCACGAGCGTTCGGAGAAGAGCCGTTTCATGTACTCCGGTACGGTGCCCGTGCCGAGTTCACCGGCGGCGTTGCGGATCACGTTCAGTCGGTGCTCGTGGTGGTGCCGGATCGCCTTCGCCCTGCCGCCGAGGTCGTCGAACGGGTGCCCGTGCGCCGGCAGAACCACCCGCACGCCCTCGATGGTGCCCATGCGCCGCAGCGACTCGAAGAAGCGATTGAGGGGATCGGGAAAGGGGCTGAGTCCGCTGATGTGGGGGGTGATTGTCGGCAGGACGTGATCGCCCGACAGCAGGACGCCATGTTCGGGGTCGAAGAGGCAGAGGTGGTCCTCGGTGTGACCGGGAGTGTGGAGACAGAGCCACTCGCGGCGGGCGAGACGGATCACCTGGGCGTCGACCACGGTGCGTGTGGGGCGCGGGGTGGCGAACCAGCGGGGGTCGTTCTCGGCGATCTCCAGCCAGGTGCGCAACTCCTTCTCCGGAAGCGCCTCGCGCCGGGTGCCCCACGGGTTTCGCTGCAGCGCCAGCCAGGGCGGCCGTTGCGGTTCGTCGCCGTCGCCCTCGGCGGTGGTCAGTTCGGGAGGCTCGGCGACCTCGGTCGACTCCCAGACGGGCCGGAACGACTCGTGGGTCAGGATCTCCGCGCCGGCGAGGGCCCGTAGGCGCTCGGCCCCGCCGAAGTGATCGAAGTGCGAGTGAGTGATGACGGCGGTGTGCACGTTCTCCATGGAGTAGCCGGCGGCCCCGAGACGCTGCTCGAGCGCCGCGAAGGAGGCCGGGCTGGGCAGGCCGGGGTCCACGACGGCCACGCCCCGCTCGTCCTCGAGCAGGTAGCAGTTGACGTGACCGATGCCGGGCAGGTTCACCGGCAACTGGGAGCGCAGCACCCCGGGTGCGATCTCGGTGATCTCGGCTCGGGCGGGTTCCCGCTCCTGGCGAGGCGGTCGTGGCGGTGGCTGCTCGTCCGGCGCCGCGTCGCTCACCGGGTCAACCTATCGCCGCTGGGAGGTACTCGAACCGCGGTTATTCCGATGCTTGGGCCGGCGCGAAGACGGTGCTCCGCCAGTAGCGCAACTCCTCGATGCTCTCGAGGATGTCGTCGAGCGCCCGGTGCCCCTTGCGCTTCCGGGGCCGCTTCTCGGCGGCTTCGGGATACCAGCGTTGCGCCAGCTCCTGGAGGGACGAGACATCGACGACGTGGTAGTGCAGCAGATTCTCGATGTCCGGCAGCCAGCGGTTCAGGAATCGCCGGTCCATGCCGATGGAGTTCCCGCAGAGCGGGATCTTCCCGGGCTCGGGGATGTGCTCGCGGATGAATTCCACGGTCTGCTTCTGGGCCTCGGCGAGGCTCAGGGTCGAGAGGCGCACCTCGTCGGTCAGGCCGCTTTCGTGGTGCATCTTGCTGACGACGTCGCCCATCAGTCCCAGCACCTCGGGGGGTTGATGGATCACCAGCTGCAGCCCGTCACCGGCGGGGTTGAGGTCATCGTCGGTGATGACCGTGGCGATTTCCAGGACGTGGTCGCGGTCGGCGTCCAGGCCGGTCATCTCCAGATCGATCCACACGAGCACGGGCCGGATGCTAGCGAGGTGAGTGGGCCCCGAATCGGGACGCGCCGCTCGGGATCGCGGCCGGGCCCGGCTCGGCGGACGGACTGGGATCAAGCTGGGGACAGCGCCATCGGCGCTGGGGGACGACTCTGAAGAACCTCTGGATCCCCCTCGGAAACCGGGCAGGCGAGAGACAGCGCTGTCCGGCGGTCGTATCGTCCCGCCATGGCTGTGACGGTCCCTCTGCAGCGCCCCGATGACATGACGGTCACAATCTCCGTGCAGCGCCTCGACGCCGACCTGCCCCTGCCCGCCTATGCACGGCCCGGAGACGCCGGACTGGATCTGCGGGCCGCTGCGGATGCCGAGTTGCCCGCCGGCGGCGGGCGGGCACTGGTCCCGACGGGCCTGGCCGTGGCGATCCCCGAAGGTTTCGCGGGATTCGTCCAGCCGCGCAGCGGCTTGGCGCGGGATCACGGCGTGACCTGCCTCAACACGCCGGGCCTCATCGACAGCGGCTACCGGGGCGAGTTGAAGGTGCTGCTCGTGAACACCGATTCAACTGAGACGTTCACGGTGCGCCGGGGCGAGCGCATCGCCCAACTCGTGATCCAGCCGGTGGCGACCGCCGCGCTGGTCAAGGTGGACGAGTTGCCCCCGTCGGCGCGGGGCAGCGGGGGATTCGGTTCGACCGGACGCTGAGGGGGCTCAGCGCCGGTCGGCCCCGCGGCGGCTTCGGGCTCCGTCGGTATCCAGGCTCACCGTTCGAGTCTCCAGGAAGTGCCCGGCGGCTTGCCAGCGTCCGGGACGCCGGATCTCCACAGTGACGATCACCGTCATCGTCCCGACGTCGAAATGGATCCGGAGCCGGTCCCGGGTCCGCGCCCGAGCCAGGCCGGCGGCGGCGAGGTCGGTCACGACCGACGACAGGTGAGCTCCGAGGGCGGCACCGCCGGCGCGGTGGTGCAGGAGTCCGGTCGCCGCGGTCGAGGCGAGGGCCAGTGAGGCCGGCTCGGCCGGCAGGCTGAGGCTGATGCGGCCGCCTGCGGTCGCCTGACGCGGCGCTCTACGCACAGGCTTCCAGCGCCACGATCTCCGTGCGCCCCGCCCGGAAGCGGATGACCTCCCCGCCGGAGATGTCGAAGGCGATGCGGAAGGCGGCGTCGTTGGGATCGGTCGGGACGAACGTGGCCAGGATCCAACCGGCCAGGTACGGGTGCTCCTCGACGACGAGCTTCTCACCGAGGAGCGAGCGCAATTCGCCCAGATGCGTGCCCACGCCGAGGCCGGACTGCGTCCGCAGCAGGGGCGTGTCCACATCGACGCGTTCGACGGTGCCGTGATACACCCACAACGCCACGCCGGGCGGCCCGTTGGCCGGCGTCATCACGTAGCAGTCGGACCCACCCGCCGGTATGCCCGCCCAGACGGTGCCGACCCGCTCGGCGGCTTCCTCGGGCGACATCCCGAAGTAGACCGCGCCGATGCCGACCGTCGAGACCTTGGAGCGCTCATCGAAGGCTCCTTCGGCGGCGGTGGGCGTTCCGGCGGTGGGCGTTCCGGCGGTGGGCGTTCCGGTGGTCGTCGCCGGGGTCTCGACGTCCGCGCCCGAGTCGCCGTCCCCGGAGTCAGCGGATCCGCCCTCGCCCGTTGTGGCGGCGCTCCCGGCCCCCTCGCCGCCCTGTTCGGTGCCCGCCGGCTGCTCCGCCGCGGCCACTTCGGCGGCGGCGGTCGTCACCGTCGGCGGCTCGGTGGCGATCTCACCCGGGGTCTCGTCCTCGCCGACGTCCAGGGCGGGGCCTTCGCCCGAGGGTGTCTCGGCAGCCTCGGCGCCATTGTCGGAGGGGAGATCCTGCTGCGGCTCGGTCGCGCTCGGGGGCGCCGCGCCGTCGACGCTGGTCGCGGTCGTGGTCGTCCCGCTCGCCGGACCGGAACGGCCTCCCAGGGCGGCGGCGTCGGGAGACTCCGAGCTGATCGTGCAGGCGGCGGCCAGAACGACCGGAACGATCAGGGCGACGACGACCATCGCCGCGCTGCGCCGTGCTCGCAAGAGTGCCACAATGCCAGATTACGGCGGCCCACTCGGGACTCGGCGCACCCCGGAGGGGCTCTGCCGGTGCGGTGCCCCCGGTGGGATTCGAACCCACGATCTGCGGATTAAAAGTCCGATGCCTTGCCGGGCTTGGCTACGGGGGCGTTCCGATTATCGCAGTTGAGCGCGGCGACGCGGCGTGTCCCGGCGCCGTCGTCCCCGATCCCCCCCGGACCGGCCGGCCGCTCCGGTCCGCTCAGGCGCTCCGCGCCTCGTTGCCGGCCTCGACGGCTTGGGAGCTGTGCTGCTCGGCGTCGCCGACGGTGACCGGCTCGCCGACGCTCACCGTGCCGTTCTCGACGGTCACCCAGCGCCCGGAGAGGTTGGGCATCGGGACCATGGTGAGGCCCGCCCGCACGGTCAGGCTGCTGATGACTCCGCCGTGGGTGATGACCAGCACCTCGGGCGTGTCTCTGCGTTCCGCCTGCCGGGCGATGTCACCGAGGGCGGCATCCGCCCGCGCCACGAGTTGCTCGTCGGATTCGTAGCGGGTCGGCCGGCGGCCGCTGCCGAGATATCCCGGCCAGCCCCGTTCGATCTCGCGCCGGGTGAGTCCCTGCCACGGTCCCGCATTGCGCTCGCGCAGGCGCGGCTCGATGTCGATCACGTCGATCCCGGCGCCCGCGGCGATGATCTCGGCCGACTGGCGGGCGCGGCAGAGGTCGGAGCACACCAGCACCTCGAAGCTCGCCAGCACCGGCCCGGCTTGGGCGGCGTGGCGCCTGCCGCGCTCGGTCAGGGGCGTGTCCGCCTGACCCTGCCAACGCCCCTGGGCGTTCCATTCGCTCTCGGCGTGTCGCAGCAGCAGGAGTCGGACCACAGCCGGCGACGATACCGCCGCCGGACCGCCGCCGGCCGGCTGCCGACGGTGCCACCGGCAGCGCCCAGTTCTACGCTCATGGTGTGGCCACCTTGCGCCTCTTCGCCGCCGTGCGCCAGGCCGCCGGTGTCAGCGCCGCCGAAATCGGCGGTGACACGGTCGCCGAGGTGCTCGACGCCGCCGCGGCGCGCTTCGGTCCGGCGTTCGAGGAGCAATTGCGGGCCTGCCGGATCTGGCGCAACGGAGAGCCCGCCGACCTTGCTGAAGCCGTCGCCGCCGGCGACGAGATCGCCGCGCTGCCGCCTGTGTCCGGCGGCGACGGTCGCACCGGCCGCGTGGCGGTCATCTCGCTGCACACCTCACCGCTGGTGCAGCCGGGTTCCGGCGACAGCGGTGGCATGAACGTCTACGTGCGCGAGCTCTCGGCGGCGTTGGCACATCGCGGGCTGGAGTGCTCGGTGTACGTGCGCCGCTACCGCGACGACCTGCCACCGGAGATCGGTGTGGAGCCCGGCGTGCGGGTGGTGCACGTCCCGGCCGGGCCCGCCGACCTGCCGAAGGAGTCACTGGAGGGCACGCTCGACGCCTTCACCGCGGGTGTCCTCGCCGATCTGCGGCGGACCGGCGGCGTCGACGCCATCCACGCGCACTACTGGCTCTCCGGGGTGGCCGGCCACCGCGTCAAGCATGCCCTCGACCGACCGCTCGTGACGACGTTCCACACGCTCGACAGGGTGAAGCAGGGCCTCGGCGAGGCGGAGTCCCCGGGCCGCGCCCGCGCCGAGGAGGTCGTGGTGGCCTGTTCGGACGTCGTCTGCGCCGCCGGGCCGGTGGAGATGGATCATCTCGTGCGCCTCTACGGGGCGCCCGCTGACCGGGTGCAGATCGTGGCGCCGGGTGTGGAGCACGCACTCTTCTCGCCCGGCGACCCCGAGGGCGCCCGGGCGGCCCTGGGTCTCGGCAGCGAGCCCGTGCTGCTGTTCGTGGGTCGGGTGCAGCCTCTGAAGGGACTCGATCTGGCGGTGGCGACGCTGAGCCGTCTCCACGGTCGGCTGGGGCGTGCCCGGCTGCTCGTCGTCGGGGGCCCGAGCGGCCGCCAGGGGCGCGCCGAGCTGGCACGGGTCCGCCGCCTGGTCGCCGCGGCCGGTCTCGCCGACCGGGTGCGCTTCGTTTCCCCTCAGCCGCACCACCGCCTCGCCACCTACTACCGGGCCGCCGACGTGGTCCTGGTGCCGAGCCGGAGCGAGACGTTCGGGCTGGTGGCCCTGGAGGCGGCGGCCTGCGGCGCTCCCGTGGTGGCGGCGGAGGTCGGGGGCCTGAAGACGCTCGTCCGCCACGGCAGCACGGGCTACCTCGTGGCCGACCGCGACCCGCTGTCGTGGGCGCAGCGGACCGAGGAGATCCTGGAGGACCGTCTCACGGCCGCCACGATGGCGCTCGAGGCCGCCGCCGTGGCCAGGGGCTACTCATGGGATGCCACTGCGGGGCTGCTGGCAGGTTGCTACGACCGGCTGCGGCAGCGCCGGCTCGTGGAGTGCCTGGCCTGATGATCCGCCGGCCGGCGACGCCTGCCGAACTCGACGAGATCGAACGACGGATAGACGCCTGGGCCGCCCGCCAGGTGGCCGCCGACGACTCCGTCGCCTCGGTGGAGCGCGCCGAGCCGCCGCTGCGGCGCTGGTACATCCGGCTGCTGGGCGAGGAGAAGTCCGTCTTCTCCATCTGGCTGACGTTGCAGCAGCGTTCGTTGCACTTCGAGACCTACTTCGTCCCGGCGCCGGAGGAGAACCCGGCCCGGCTCTACGAGTACTGCCTGCGGCACAACCTCAAGCTGCGCGGCGCCCGTTTCGCCATCGGTGCGGAGGACGCCGTGTTCCTGCTCGGCGAGATCAGCGCCGGCTCCGTCGACGACGACGAACTCGACCGCATCCTGGGCACCCTCTACGAGGCCACCGAGCGACACTTCCGTCCGGCGATGCGCATCGGCTGCGCCAGCCGGTTCCGCGGCTGAGAGCGACCGCCCGGTGCCCTTGAGGGGTAGCACGGATTAGCATGTTACGACACAAAAGCTATTGACAATAAGTGACTATTTCAGTATATTTCAGTTCTGCCACCACACCAGGGGCGTCCGGGCCGGCTCAATCGGGGAAGCGGCCGGTCCGGCGCCCCTCGGCGGCCGGAGCGGCCCGGCGGTCGGGCTAGGGTGCGGGCGTGGGCTTCCGGCTGCAATTCATCGGCGGGGGCAAGATGGGCGAGGCGCTCCTCGGCGGCCTCATCGCGCAGGGCTGGGCGCCGCCCGAGGAGTTGGCGGTCACCGAGACGCTGGCGGAGCGCCGCCGCGAACTGTCGGGCCGCTTCCCGCAGACGCTGGTGAGCGACGCCCCCCAGGCGGGTGTCGACGCCGTTCTGGCCGTCAAGCCCAACGACATCGAAGCGGCCGCTGGCGCCCTCGCCGCGCTGGGCCCTCCCCGCGTGCTGTCGATCGCCGCCGGGGTGCGGACGGCCTCCCTGGAGCGCCGGCTGGGCGCCGGGACACGGGTGGTCCGCGCCATGCCCAACACGCCCGCACTCGTGGGCGCGGGCGTCTCGGCGGTGGCCCCCGGCAGCTCCGCCACCGCCGACGACGTCGGCTGGGCGGTCGACGTGCTCAGCAGCGTGGGCGCGGTGGAGGTCACCTCCGAGCAGCAGCTCGACGCGGTCACCGGGCTGTCAGGCTCGGGGCCGGCGTACGTGTTCCTGGTGGCCGAGGCGCTGATCGCCGCCGGCGTGGCCGAGGGACTGGCTCCCGAGGTGGCCGACAGCCTGGTGCGGGCGACCATCCGTGGCGCCGGGGAGTTGCTCGTGCGAGCCGATCGTCCCCCGGCGGCGTTGCGGGCGGACGTCACCTCACCCGGGGGCACGACCGCGGAGGGAATCCGGGTTCTCGAGCACGAGGGAGTCCGGGAGGCGCTGGCCGCCGCGGTGGCGGCCGCCACCCGGCGCTCGTTGGAGTTGGGCGGCTCCTGAGCGACCCCGTCCCGCGGACCTGCCTGCGGTGGGACGACTGTGGCACGAGCGGAGCGAGTTCGACTTGTTCGTCGTGTTGCGCCTGCGTACTGTGTATGCCGCGGAGTAGGGGGAGACATGGACAAGGTACAAGAGAGGCCCCGGTTCATGACCGTGGCAGAGGTGGCGGAGTTGATGCGCGTCTCGACGATGACGGTGTATCGGCTCATCAAGGCCGGCGATCTTCCGGCCGTCCGGTTCGGCAAGTCCTACCGGATCGACGAGGCGGACGTGGACGCCTACCTGGCGGACCGGTACACCCGAGCCGTCTGACACCCTGCGCTACCGCACGGTCTCGTTCCTGTCCGACTATGGGCTGACCGACGAGTTCGTCGGCGTCGTCAAGTCGGTCATCTTCTCGATCGCGCCCGAGGTCCGGATCGTCGACATCACCCACGGCGTGGATCGGTACGACATCCGCGGTGGGGGCCTCACCCTGGCGCGGGCGGCGCAGTATCTGAATCCGGGCGTCGTGCTGGCAGTGGTCGATCCCACCGTCGGCACCAGGCGCCGACCCATCGCCGTGGAGGTGGGCGGGGGCTCGTCGATCCTGGTGGGACCCGACAACGGGTTGCTGGCGCCGGCCGTCGGACTCGTGGGCGGTGCCACACGCGTCGTGGAGTTGCGCAACGAGCGGTACAGGCTCACCGGGGAGGCCAACACCTTCGACGGCCGCGACATCTTGGGACCGGCCGCCGGGCACCTGGCCCTCGGCGTGCCGCTCACCGAGTTGGGCCCGGAGGTCGATCCCGCGGGGCTGGTGCCGGGCATCGTCGCCAACGCCGCCGTGCATCCCGACCGCGTCGAGGCGGAGGTCCTGTGGGTGGACCACTACGGCAACGCCCAGCTGAACGTGGACCCGCAGGATCTGGCACACCTGGGCGACTCGCTGCTGCTGCTGACGGGAGACGACAGGCGCACGGTGCGGCAGGCCGAGACCTATGCCACCATCGGGAGCGGCGAGATCGGCTTGGTGGTGGACTCCTACGGGCTCGTCTCCCTGGCGCAGGATCGTCGCGACTGCGCCGCCGAACTCTCCCTCCAGCCGGGCTCGGCGGTCACGCTGCGCCACCTCGAGGACTCCGCTGGCGCCGGCGGAGCCGGTACCGTGACGGTGCGCCTGGGCGTCGGCGGTGGAGGCCGCGCATGAGACATGGAACCAGCATCGTGATCGCCGTCCTGCTCGTGGCCGTGCTGGTGGCCGGCGTCCTGCAGATCTTCTTCCTGGCGCGCTGAGCAACCGCCGACACTTTGTGAATTAGAGAAATCTCACTAGCCTCTCGCCAATGCGCGCGGGTGGTCCGGGAGCCGACGGCTACAACTCGATCCCGGCGGCCGCCGTGGCCCGGCTGCCGGTCTACCGCAGGGTCCTGCTGGAGTTGCTGTCCACCCGGACCACCACCGTGTCCTCGACCCGCCTGGCGACTCTTGCCGGCGTGAACGCCGCCAAGGTGCGCAAGGATCTCTCCTACCTGGGCTCCTTCGGCATTCGCGGCGTGGGGTACAACGTCGAGCATCTGCTCTACGAGGTGAGCAGGGAGTTGGGGCTGACGCACGACTGGCCCGTGTTGATCGCCGGCCTGGGC
The DNA here is from genome assembly GCA_026708055.1 of bacterium. Lineage (NCBI taxonomy): Bacteria > bacterium. The sequence continues at coordinate 38,653 of JAPOVS010000087.1, forward strand.
AACCTGGGTTCGGCGCTGGCCAACTACGGCGGCTTCCTGGAGAGGGGCTTCCCCGTGCGGGCGCTGGTGGACGCCGATCCGGCGAAGGTCGGCCGCAAGATCGCAGGTGTGCCGGTGCGGCACGTCGACGAACTCGAGGTGATCGCCTCGGAGAACCGCATCGCCATCGGCATCGTGGCCACGCCGGCCGCGGCCGCGCAGGATGTGGTGGACCGCATGGTGACCGCCGGCATCGGCTCGATCCTCAACTTCGCGCCGGTGGTCGTGAACACCGCCGACGGTGTCAGCGTGCGCAACGTGGACCTGGCGGTCGAACTGCAGGTGCTCAGCTTCTACCAGCGCCGCCACGTGCCCGGTGTTCTCGAGGACCTGCTGGAGCCGGGGAGGGTCTCCTGAACCTGTCGCTAGATTGACGGCGTGTCCGTCCTCGCCATCGGTCTGAATCATCGCACCGCTCCGCTGGAGTTGCTGGAGCGCATCAGCGCACCGCACGCGAACCTCCCCAAGACCCTCGGCCGGCTCGACGAGTTGCCGAACGTCGACGAGACGGTCGTGCTGTCGACGTGCAACCGGTTGGAGGTGTACGCCTGGGCGGAGAAGTTCCACTCGGCGTACGAGCACATCTACGACCACCTCGCCGATCAGGCCTCCGCGGCGGCCACGGAGATGAGCAGCTCGGTGTACTCGCTGTACGGCACCGACGCCGTGCGCCACCTCTACGCCGTGGTGAGCGGGCTGGACTCGGTGGTTCTGGGTGAGGCCGAGATCCAGGGCCAGGTCAAGCGGGCCTGGCAGACCGCCGAGGCGGCGGGAACCGCCGGCGGCAACCTGAGCCCCCTGTTCCGGCAGGCCCTCGGGGTGGGCCGGCGGATCCGGACCGAGACGCAGGTGGGGCGCCGGCTCACGTCGGTCTCCGAGGCCGCGGTGGCCCTGGCCTCGGAGGTTCTCGGCGGCTTCGCCGGCCGGCGCATCGCCGTGCTGGGTGCGGGCGAGATGGGCGGTGGCATGGCCAAGGCCATCGCCCCGGTACGCGGCGCCGAGTTGGTCCTGGCCAGCCGTTCCTGGCAGCGGGCCCAGGAGTTGGCGCTGATGCTGGGGGCGCGGGCCGTCCACCTCGACGAGCTCGCGGCCGAACTCGTGGGTGCCGACGTGCTGTTCACCTCGACCGCCGCCAGCTCTCTGGTCATGGACGTCGACGAGTTGGAGAAGGTGATGGCCGAGCGCGGCGGGCGAGAACTGCTCGTCGTGGACATCGCCGTGCCCCGCGACGTGGATCCCGCGGCGGCCGCTCTCGACGGCCTGAGATTGTGCGACATGTCCGACGTGCGGTCGTTCGCGGCGGCCAACGGGGGTCACACGGAGGCCGAGACCCGCAGAGCCTGGGCGATTGTCCACGCCGAGGCCGAGCGCCACGGGGACCAGGTGGCCGGGCGCGACGTGGCGCCGCTCATCAGCGAGTTCCGGCGGCGCATCTGCGACATCTCCCAGGCGGAGTTCGAACGCTTCGACGCCCGCCTCGCCTCCCTCGACGTCGAGCAGCGCCGGGCAGTGGAGGCGTTGGTGCACGGGATCGTCAACAAGGTCCTGCACGAGCCCACCGTGCGCCTGAAGGAAGCCGCCCCCGACGGTGGGAGCGAGCAACTGGCCGGTGCTCTCCGCGAGCTCTTCGACATCTGAATCTCTTCCCTCCGGGTCGGAGGGGCAGGACTCGCCGCGGCGTCTGCGTGTTGCCACCCGCTCGAGCCCGCTGGCCCTCCGGCAGGCCGCGGCCGTGGGCCGGATGCTGTCGCAGGAACATCCCGGCCTCGGCACCGAGGCCGTGCCGATCCGGACCGAGGGAGACCGTCTCGCCATGGCCCCGCTGGCGGACATCGGCGGCAAGGGCGTCTTCGTCCGGGCGCTGCAGGCGGCGGTCCTGGACGGTACGGCGGACTTGGCTGTGCATTCGGCCAAAGACCTGCCATCGCAGACCCCCGAGGGTCTCTGCCTCGCCGCGGTCCCGCGGCGAGGCGAGGTGCGCGACGCCCTCGTCGGCTCCCGGCTGGCGGACCTCGGGGAGGGCGCCGTGGTGGCCACGGGTTCGGCGCGCCGGCGTGTCCAGCTGGCCGACCGCCGGCCCGACCTGCGATTCGCGGACCTGCGGGGGAACATCGACACCCGCCTGGCCAAAGCAGCGGACTTCGACGCCGTGGTGATGGCCCTGGCGGCGCTGGAGCGTCTCGAGCGGCGGCCCCCGGTGCTCGAGGCCCTGGACGTGGACCTGATGGTGCCGCAGGTGGGTCAGGGAGCCCTGGCGGTGGAGTGCCGCGCCGGGGACCGCGAGCTGCGCCGCCTGCTGGCAGCGATCGAGGATCCCGCCTCCCGGCGTTGCGTGGACGCCGAACGGGCCTTCCTGGCCGCCCTGGGGGGAGACTGCACGGTGCCCGCGGGTGCGCACGCCCGGCTCGCCGGCGGCGAGGTTCACATGCGCGGGGTGCTGGCGCCGGCGGTGGGCGAGCCGCTGCGGCGCGCCGCTCTCAGCGACGGCGACGCGGCCCGCGCCGGTCTGCTGCTGGCAGAGCTGCTGACGGGGCAGGGATGACGACCTCGCCGCGGCGCCCGCTCGCTGGGCGGCGGATCCTGGTGGTGCGGCCCGCCGCCCAGGGCCTCGCCAGCGCGGAGGTCCTGCGCGCCGCAGGGGCCGAGCCGGTCGCCGTGCCGCTCATCGAGTTGCTGCCCCCGTCCGACGGCGGCGCCGCCCTGGCCGGCGCCGTGGGGCGCCTGGCCTCCTACGACTGGCTGGTGCTCACCTCGGCGAACGGTGCCGGCCGCTTGGCGGCGTCGCTCGCCGGTGCGGATCTGCCGCCCACTCTGCGGGTTGCCGCCATCGGCCCCGCAACCGCCGCGGCACTCGCCGAAGCGGGTGCGACGGTCTCGCTGCTGCCCGAACAGTTCGTTGCCGAGGCCCTGGTGGAGGTCTTCCCACGCCGAGACGTGCACGATGGCGCCGGCCGGGTGCTCGTCGTGCGGGCCGAGGTGGCACGCGACGTGGTGCCCGTCGGGCTGCGGGCCAAGGGCTGGTCGGTCGACGTCGTGGCCGCCTACCGGGCCGAGCCTCGGGTCCTGGCGGCATCCGAGCGCGCGGCCGCGGCTGGCTGCGACACCGTGATCTTCACGTCGCCCTCGGTCGTCGAGGCGTTCTGCGATCAGCCCGAACCGCTGCCGGTGCCCGGGACGGTGGCGGCCATCGGACCTGTCACGGCCGCCGCCGCCCGCCGCCGGAACCTGACCGTGCACGTCGAGGCGGGCGAGCACACCATCGAGGGTCTGGTCGCCGCCCTCGCCGCCCTCGCCGCCGCCACGGGCTAGAGCCGGCCGTCGCCGGCCGCAGCGCTGCGGCCTCGGCTGATCATCGGGCGCCGTTCGTAGACTCGGGCTCCGTGGTGTTCCCCGCCCAGCGTCCCCGCCGGTTGCGCCGCACCGCCGCGCTGCGGCGGCTCGTGGCCGAGACGGCGCTGCGAGTCGACGACCTGGTTGCGCCGCTGTTCGTGCGCCAGGGCATCGACGAGCCACAGCCGGTGCCGTCGCTGCCGGGCGTGGTGCAGCACACGGTGGCCTCGCTGCGCGCCGAGGTGCAGCGGCTGCGCGACCTGGGCGTGCCGGGGCTGATCCTCTTCGGCGTGCCGGCCCGCAAGGACGCCCGGGGGTCGGAGGCCTGGAACCCCGACGGCATCGTGCAGGTGGCCCTGCGAGAGCTGCGCGAGGAAGTGGGCGACGACGTGGTGCTGATGGCCGACCTGTGCGTGGACGAGTACACCGACCACGGGCACTGCGGCATCCTCCGCGCCGACGGCTCGGTGGACAACGACGCCACGCTGGCGATCTACCAGCAGGCCGCCGTGGCCCAGGCCACCGCCGGCGCCCATGTGTGCGCGCCCAGCGGCATGATGGACGGCCAGGTTGCGGCGATCCGCAGCGCCCTCGACGGCGCCGGGCACGCCGACGCAGCCATCCTGGCCTACGCCGCCAAGTACGCCTCGGCGCTGTACGGGCCCTTCCGGGACGCCGTGGACGTGACGATTCGCAGCGGCGACCGCAAGGGCTACCAGCAGGACTGGCGCAACGCCCGGGAGGCGCTCAGCGAGGTGCTGGCCGACGTGGCCGAGGGCGCCGACATGGTCATGGTCAAGCCGGCGGTCACCTACCTGGACGTGATCGCCCGGACGCGCGCCGCCGTGCACGTGCCGCTCGGTGCCTACCACGTCTCGGGCGAGTACGCCATGATCGCCGCCGCCGCCGAGCGGGGTTGGATCGACGGGCCGGCGGTGGCGCTCGAGCAGCTGACCGCCGTCAAGCGCGCCGGCGCCGACTTCGTGCTCACCTACTTCGCGGCCGGGATGGCCGAGGCGCTCGGTGCGTGAGCCGCACGGACATACCACCGAGATGGCCGGCACCACCAACGACGAACTGTTCGAGCGCGCCTGCGCCGTGCTCCCCGGCGGCGTCAACTCGCCCGTGCGGGCGTTCGGCTCGGTCGGCGGAACCCCCTACTTCGTCGCCCGCGGGCAGGGAGCCCACGTCTGGGACGTCGAGGGCAACCGCTACATCGACTACGTCCAGAGTTACGGGCCGGGCATCCTGGGCCACGCCCCGGCCACCGTCATTGCCGCCGTCGCCGTGGCCGCCGGCGGCGGCACCAGCTTCGGTGCGCCCACCGAGGCGGAGGTGCGCTTGGCGAACGAGATGTGCGCCCGCGTGCCGGGTCTGGAGATGCTGCGGCTGACCTCCAGCGGCACCGAGGCCGCCATGTCGGCGGTCCGCGTTGCCCGCGGCGCCACGGGCCGAAACAAGATCATCAAGTTCGCCGGCTGCTATCACGGCCACTCCGACTCGCTGCTGGCCGCAGGCGGCAGCGGGGTCGCCAACCAGGGCCTCAGCGGCTGCGACGGCGTCACACCGGGGGCGGTGGCCGACACGGTCGTGGCGCCCTACAACGTGGTGCCCGACGTCGACGCGGACACCGCGGCGGTGCTGGTGGAGCCGGTGGCGGCCAACATGGGCTTGGTGGCGCCGGCACCCGGCTTCCTGGAGGGCCTGCGGGCGGCCTGCGACCGAGCCGGCGCCCTGCTGGTCTTCGACGAGGTGATCACCGGCTTCCGGCTGGGGTGCGGCGGTGCCACGGAGTTCTACGGGGTGCGGCCCGACCTGTGGTGCTTCGGCAAGGTCATCGGCGGGGGACTGCCGGTGGGCGCATTCGGCGGCAGCCGTGACCTGATGCGCCATCTCGCCCCCCTCGGCGGCGTCTACCAGGCCGGCACGCTCTCGGGGAATCCTTTGGCGACCGCGGCCGGGCTGGCGACGCTCGCGGCGCTTGACGTGGCGGCCTATGACCGTCTCGAAGCCACCGCCGTGCGACTTGCCGCCGGGCTGGAGGATGCCTTCGCCGCTGCGGGCGTCGCTGCGGTGGTGCCGCGAGTCGGTTCCCTGCTGGGCCTGTTCTTCGGCGCCGAGACGCCTCGGAACTTCGACGAGGCCAACGCCTCGGTGGCCAGAGGCCTGTACGCCCCGTTCTTCCAGGGCATGCTGCGCCGCGGCGTGGCGCTGGCACCCGGCCCCTATGAGGCCGTCTTCGTCAGCCTGGCCCACTCCGCCACCGACATCGAAGCGACCATCACCGCCGCCACAGAGGCCGCTGCCGAACTCCCCGCCGACCTGGCCGCTGATTGAGACGCGTGCGCGCCGGCGCGGTGTCGATCCGGTCGACGCAGGCGGTCAGGCTCGGGCTTCGGCTTGCGGCGGCCTTCGAGGCGTCCGAGAGCGCGCAGGATCTCGCCCAACTGTCTGTTGAACTCGCCCATGCGGTGCCCCTGTTCTCCGTGCCCCGGATACGGCCCGACTCGAACGGGGCCTACTCGAACGGGATCGCGTGCCTCTCCCGGTAGGAGGCGAAGGCCTCGTCCACGACCTGCTCGCTCAGCCCGAAATCCCCCAGCCGGTAGATGTGCCGTCCGAAACGGTTCTGCGGGTTCGCCTCCAGGCAGCGTGCGGCTGCGTGCTCGGCCTCGTCGTCGAAACCGATCCCCGCGTGCTGGCAGATCCGCCGGAGTTGGGCAATCGGATCCCTGGTCAGGTCGTAGTACGAGACGTCGACGAAACATCCGTCGCCGGGCCCCGTCCGGACCTGCAGCGACCGGTCGACCATCCGTCGGGTCTTCCGGAGCCAGTGCTCCCCGATCTCGAGCGGATCGACGTGATCGCTGAGAATGCCGCGGGCGTGGGCCACCAGGCTGCAGAACGAGGCGACCGTCTTGCGCGGATCGCGGTGGGTCTGGACGATCGTGGCGTCGGGGAACACGCTTCGGAACGCGTCGAGGTGTTCCATGTGTTGGGGGGTCTTGAGAACCCAGGCACGGCCGGGGCGCTGCCGGCAGAGCACCTGCAGGACCCGGCGGAAGTACTCGTAGGTCCAGGTGTGGTCCTGCCCCTCCAGCCAGCGGGAATAGCTCGGCACGGACATGGTGGCCTCGCCCGACTGGCTCATGAAGGTCAGATCGATCAGCAGGACCTCCTCCTCCGGTTCGCCGTGGTCAGTGGGATGGATCGCCTTGAAGTCGGGTGCCAGATAGGCGAAGGCCCGCTCGGCGAGCCGGGCGCGCCGCGCGCGCGCCCTCTCGCCGCGGGCGCCCATGGCCGGCACCGGGTTCAGGACCTCCGCCCCCGAGATTCCCCGGATGTCGGGATGGGAGTTCAGCAGGCGCTGCAGCAGGGTGGTGCCGGAGCGCTGCAGTCCGGCGATCAGGACGATCCTGCCGAGGTTGATCTCATGGATCTCGGGATGCCTGCGGAGCAGCTCCTGGATCCGCAACCGGTTCACCAGTGCGGCGCCGAGCCGGGTCCTCTGGATCTGCCGTCCGGTGGCGGTCAGCCGGGCTTCGTCGTTGATCGCCTCGACCAACACGTCCAGGGCGCGGCGGTGCCCGTCCTCGCCGAAGTCGCTCAGCTCGGTCTTGCGCTGTGCGGCGCCGACGAGCGAATCGACGTCGAGGCGACCGGAGGGTCCGCCGCGCCGGCCCGCGTTCCCGATCCGGTTGAAGACCCTGATCGGCACGGGGCGGTAGGGGTTCGCATAGTCCGTCGAAGTCACAAGCCGCTCCTGGCTCCGGGAGCGATCGTCCGCTGCGCCGCCTTCGGCAGGCCGGCGAGCTTGACCAGCCGGGGTCGGGGACGCTCCGTCGCCCGCACCCGGACGCGCCGGGCGGCCACATCCTCCTCCTCCGTCCTGCCAAGGAGTCTCCCCACCAGGAGCGAGATCCGCCTAAACAGGGCGAGGAGACCGATTGCGAGCTTTCCCATGGCGTACCTCCGGTCGGTCCGCGCCACGATGGTACGCGGAACGGCCGGTCCGCTCAGGCGTCTTCGGGCGGGGCTGCCTCGCCGGCGGGGGATCGCACGAACCGTTCCCCGGCGAGGTGGTTCAGGATCAGGCGGGCATTGACCAGCGCGGAGTTCCGCACGGTGTCCAGCGTGATCTCCGGATTCTCGGGGGCTTCGTACGGGTCGTCGATGCCCGTGAAGCCGGTGATCTCGCCGCGGCGCGCCCTGGCGTACATGCCTTTGGAGTCGCGCTCTTCGCAGACGCCCAGGGGCGTGTCCACGAACACCTCGACGAAGCGCTCGGCGCCGACCATGGCGCGCACCGCGTTCCGGGTGGCGCTGTAGGGGCTCACGGCGGCGCAGATCGCCATCCCGCCGTGACGGACGATCTCGGATGCGACGAACCCGATCCGCAGGATGTTGGTGTCCCTGTCCTCCTTGGAGAAGCCCAGCCCCTTGGACAGGTGCGTCCGCACCACGTCGCCGTCCAGCAGGGTGACCTGCCGCCCATGCTCCATGAGCAGGTCCGTGAGCGCCTCGGCCGTCGTGGACTTTCCCGAGCCGCTGAGGCCGGTGAACCAGACGCACACGCCCTGGCGGTGCTTGGGGGGATGGCTCTCGGCCAGGATCTCGGCTACCTCGGGCCGACTGAACCAGCCGGGCAGGGTCCGCCCCCGGCCCAGGTACTCCTCGCGCACCTGCGTCCCGGAGATCGAGGCCGTCCGGGTGCCTTCGGGAACCGCCGTGACCTCTTCGTACCTGTCATCGTCGGGGAGGTACACCATCTCACCGAAGGTGACGGCCGCGACGCCGGTCTCGCCGCTGAGCCGGTCGACGATCTCCCCGGCGTCGTAGGGGCCGTAGAACGGCTTGCCCTCCGAGTCGGGCCCGGGGCTGGCGTGGTCGCGGCCGACGATGAGGTGGTTGGCCCCGTAGTTGCGCCGGATGATGGCGTGCCACAGCGCCTCGCGGGGACCGGCGAGCCGCATCGCCAGCGGCAGCAGCGCCAGCAGCACCCTGTCGGGGTCGTAGTAGTGGCGGGTCAGCGCCTCATAGGTGCGGACCCGCGTGTAGTGGTCCACGTCGCCGGGCTTGGTGAGCCCCACCACCGGGTGCAGCAGCAGCACGCCGTCCACGCCGGCGGCGGCCCGCTTGGTGAGCTCCTCGTGGGCCCGGTGCAGCGGGTTCCGGGTCTGGAAGGCCACGACATTCGCGTGGCCGTAACCGGCCAGGGCGGCGCGCGTCGCGGTCGGGGTCTTCCGCAACGCCGAGAAGTCCTGGTGCGGCGGGGTCTGCAGCACCCGCAGCGGCCCGGAGATGTTGACCCTCCCCCAGCGGTGCATCTCCGACACGAGAGGGTGCCGCAGGTCATGGGTGCCGAACACCTCCCCGGCCACCTCGTCCAGGTCCCACTCGTAGGCCTCCTGCACCGTCATGACCGCCAGCAGCTCGTTGTGGGAATCGCGCAGCGCCAGCTCGCCGTCGAGTCGGATGGACGAAGGATCCTCCACTGGCAACGTCACCGGGATCGGGAAGAGCGTGCCGTCGCCGAGCCGCATCCCGCCGACCGTGCCCCGGTGGTCGTTCTCTCCCATGAACCGGTCGAGGGGCGAGAACGCGCCGGTGGCGAGCAGCTCGAGATCGCAGCTGGCCCGGTCGGAGAGTTGGATGCTGGGAAGCCCGCCGGCGCGCGCCTTCAACTCGGCGGCCTGCTCCGGCGGGACGATCAGGTCGACCAACCCGCCGCCGTAGGGCGAGATGAGCGTCGCTTCCCCGCTCAGGGATGTCACTCTCGCGTCCTCCAATCCCGCTCACGATCCGAAGGTATGTCTTGGCGGATCCAACCCGGAGAACACGATTCCACGATCACACCACCGCCGCCAGTTCACAGTCATCGCGACCCGACCCGCCGTCGGCCTGGGCTGCCCGGCCCCCCGGCTGCCCGGCCCTCCGTCTCGATGCTCAGCGGTAGCCCGGGCGGGGCTGCCGGCGGCGTTCCGGCGGCCTAAGACTGTGCCGAGCAATCCACGGCCAGCGCCGGTCGGGCGGCCAGGTTCTGGATTCCGGCCGTGCCGGAATGAGCGTCGGGCGTCGGGAGCATCGCTCAGCAGTCTCCGAGGCGTCTGTCCGGTCCCCGAGGGGGCGAAGCCGCGGGCGGTGCCGGCGAGCGGGCATGATATTGCCGTGGGCGTTGAGATTCTGGACCGCCCGGTCTATTCCGAGGCCGACGCCGCCGACATACTGCGCGTCCCGAGGTCCACACTGCACTGGTGGCTAAAGGGGCGACCTGACGCCAGTCGGACCTATCCGCCCGTGATTCGGCAAGTCGCGACAGGCGACACTCACCTGACGTGGGGCGAGTTCGACGTGGGCTGGGCGCGCTCGTACGAGTTGTCCCGTCGCAGCGCCACTCGTGCCGCGTGAAGCCGGCGATAGTCCGCTTCTGCTTCGATGCCGACATTCTCGGCTTGGGCAGACTCGTCGCCCACTGGCCCTCCGCGGGAGTCGTGGATGTCTGACCTCCTGCTCGTCGATCCCGATAGCCCGGATCTCCGCGAGAGCGCCCGGCTGATGCTTCGGCGGCACGAAGAGGTGGCGCCGGAGGCGGATGTGCGGTCGGCCATTGCCGACTTCCTTGTGACCACCGGGCTTGCGGCGCGCGACGAGATTCGGATGGAGCAGGACCGGATCGACCTGCAGACCGGTGATTTCGTGATCGAGGTCAAGAAGCGAATCGGGACTGGCATCAACCCAAATCCAAAATGGGTGAGCCAACTGGACGGCTACCTTCGTGAGCGGGCGCGGGCCGGGGAGCGGGAGCGGCTGGGGGTCCTCACCGACGGGCGCTACTGGATCCTCCGCCAGTCGGGCATCGAGGAGGTGCGGACAGCGGCCCCGTACGGGTTCGAGATCCCCGATGCCGATGTGGCGTACCGCCTGTACGAATGGCTGCGCAACGAGTCCCAGGCGTTCGAGGCGAGCGGCTTGGCGCCCACAGACGAAGAGGTTCAACGGGCCTTCGGCGAGGGTCCCCGCGCCGAGATGGAACTCGCAGAGCTGCAGCGGCTCTACGAAGCCGCGCGAGACAGTCCGACGGTCGTCGTGAAGTTGGAACTCTGGCGGAGACTGCTGAGCGCCGCGCTGGGGACCGTGGTGGACGAGGAGGAGGACCTCGCCAGGCAGTTCATCCGCCACACCTACCTCTCGGCGGTCGTGGGAATGGCATTGCAGGCCGCCTTCGGGATCGACGTCAAGTCACAGGCGGTCAAGGACGTCTCCCGACTCCTCACGGGCGAGACCTTCTTCTCCGAGACGGGCCTGAGGGGCGTCGTCGAGTCGGACTTCTTCGCCTGGCCCGTCGAGGTTGAAGGAGGCGATCGGTGGCTGACCGATCTGGCCGGAAGGGTCTCGAAGTTCGACTGGGCGGCCACGGAGTCCGACGTGGCACGCATCCTGTATCAGTCGATTGTGCCCGCGGCGGACCGCAAGCGGCTGGGCGAGTACTACACGCCGGACTGGTTGGCGCGGGAGATCGTGGAGGTCGCCGTGACCGATCCGCTCAACCAGCGGGTGCTGGACCCCTCCTGCGGCTCGGGCACGTTCCTGTTCGCAGCGGTGCGCAGGTATGTCACGGCCGCGCGGTCGGCGGGTCGGACACCCGGTCAGATCGTGGGTGGACTTCAACAGGCCGTCACCGGCGTGGATGTGCATCCTGTGGCCGTCCATCTGGCCCGGGCCACCTGGGTCATCGCCGCCCGCGACGCCATCACCGAACTCGGCACCGCAGAGGATGTGACCATTCCCGTCTACCTCGGTGACTCCCTGCAGTTGCGGACCGAGACGGGAAGCCTGCTCGCGGGCCAGAACGTCACGATCGAGGTCGAGGGCGACCCGGCGACCGGCGACGGACCGAGCCGGCTGGAGTTCCCGCGGGCGCTCGTGGAGCAGTCCGACTGGTTCGACGGGGTCATGTATCGAATCGGCGACTACATCGAGTCCGGACTCGATCCACAAGTCGCCTTGGACGAGGCCGACATCCCGGCGGGACCTGAACGCAGCGTCCTGGAGCGCACAATCGGCCGCCTGATGGAGTTCCACGAGCGGGGGCGGGATCACATCTGGGCCTACTACACGCGGAACCTGGTGCGCCCTGCCTGGCTCTCCAGCGAGGGCGGCAAGGTGGACGTGATCGTCGGCAACCCGCCCTGGCTGACCTACAGCCGCACCGACGCCACCGTGCGCTCCGAGTTGGAGAGCCTGAGCAAGCAGACCTACGGCATCTGGGAGGGCGGGCGCTACGCACCCCATCAGGACATCTCCGGGCTGTTCTACACGCGCTGCCTGGACTTGTACCTGCGCGACGGCGGAATCGCCGCGATGGTGATGCCCCACAGCGCCCTGCAGACGGGCCAGTTCCGGCGCTGGCGCACAGGTAGTTGGCGCCGCCCGAAGAAGTCGTCTCCGGGTGGACGGCGGGGGAGAGGCGAGCCGATGAGCCACGCCGTCGGCGCGGACCTGTCGGTGAGACACCCATGGGATCTCGAGCAGGTCGAGCCCAACGACTTCTTCCCGGTGCCGTCGTGCGTGGTGTTCGCGCGCAAGGTGGCGCCCGAGGAGGCGCGGTCCATGCGCGCTGAGTCGGCGATCTGGCGCGGCCCGGTCGGCGGGCCGTTCGACCGCAGCATCGCCTCGCTCACCGACACCGGAAGCGGCGAGTTCGCCTCACCGTACGCGGAGCGCGCCCGCCAGGGCGCAACGATCGTGCCGCGCGCGTTGTTCTTCGTGAACGTCTCCGAGTCTCACACCGCGATCGCCCCCGACATCGTGCAGGTCTCCCCGCGCCGCGGCTCGAAGGACAAAGCGCCCTGGAGCGACCTCCGCCTCGACGACTTGGAGGGCCACATCGAGAGCGATCACCTGTGGCCGGTGCATCTGGGAGAGACGCTGGCCCCTTACGTGCTGCTCGACCCGCTCTCAGCGGTGCTGCCGGTGCGCCGGGGGGATCGTCTCGCTCGCAGCGAAGCGGAGAACGCGGTCGGTGCCATCGACCCGGTGCGCCTCGGCCCTCGCACGAGGAAACGCTGGCTGACCGCCGGCGAGCTCTGGGAGGAGAACAAGACACCCGGGAACAAGCTTGACCTCTTGGAGCAACTCGACTACATGGGCAAGCTGCGCCATCATCTGGAGGCAGAACCCGGGATCCGGCTCGTCTATGCCACATCCGGCAAGCCGACCGCGGCCGTCATGCACGCTCCCGGCGCTGTACTTGATTGCACGCTCTTCGGTGTGCCGTGCGAGTCATTGCCGGAAGCACGGTTCCTTGCTTCGGTGATCAACGCTCCCACTGTCGAAGAAGCAGTCGGCGAATGGATGCCCAAGGGCCAGTTCGGGAGCCGCCACGTCCACAAGCACCTGTGGCGGCTTGCCATCCCGGAGTTCGACGCATCCAATGCCCGTCACGTCGAACTCGCGGAGCTGGGGGAGCGGGCGGAGGCCGAGGCCGCCGAACTCCACCTCTCCCTGCTCTCCGAACGGGCCGCCGCCGGCAGACCCACAACCGTCACCACGGTCCGCTCGGAACTGCGGGCCTGGCTGCACGGTTCCGACCTCGGCCGCCGCATCGACCGACTCGTCGCCCGCCTGCTGGAACGAGGTCTCGCCTGACATACTTTGGGGGTTTGTTCAGGCGACCTCGGCGGGATCGTCGGCGATTCCGAGGCGACCTTCGATTCGCCCGAGGGCGCGCAGAATCTGTCCCTGTTGGCTTCCGATGGCGTCGAGGCGGCGATCCAGGTTGTCGAGCCGGTTGCCGTGCTCGTTGAGGCGACGCCCCTGTTCGTCCATGCGGTCGCTGAGCCCGCGCCACGTGAGGCGCCACGACGCCAGGACGACGGCGACGACCAGCCCGGTGGCTGGCAGGGCGACGGCGACGGCGCTGGCGGTGCTCACGGCCTCAGTCTGCCCGACCGAGCGCTCTCCTGCATAGAGGTGGGGCGAGGCGCCGCACCTCCACGCGAGGATCGAGTCCGGTCGCGGAGCTTCAAATGACGATTATGATCATATTTCAGAGTATATCACGTTAGATGCGCTCAGCAACCCGGCGTAGCGTTGCAATTCCCCGGCGTCCCCCGCTGCCGTACGCGGCTCAGTCGGGCCAGAGCCAGGCGGCGCGGGCTGCGGCCTTGTAGATGTACTCCGGGGCGCCGGGGTCGTCGGAGTCCATGAGGTTGGCCATGATGCGCAGCGCCCACTCCATGAGGGTCTGCGACTGCATCCCGAACTGCACGAGGCGGCTGATGAGGCGGGGCCGGCCGATGGCGTAGGCGAAGAGCCGGGCCACCTTGAAGTAGGCGCCGTACTCGGCCTCGAGGAGTTCGGGATAGCGCGACAGCGCCAGGCCGTCGTCGCAGATCACCGCCTCGGCCACCAGCTCGGCGGCGAGGCGGCCCGTCTCGTAGGCGTAGTCGATCCCCTCGCCGTTGAACGGGTTCACCGAGCCGGCCGCGTCGCCCACGATCAGGAAGTTCGGGCCCGCCTTGGGGTTCACCGAGCCGGCCATCGGCAGGCGGCCTCCCACCGGGGCTGCCAGCGGCGCGGCAGGGTCGAGCCCCCAGCGGTCGGGCGCGGCGTAGGCCCACTCCTCCATCAGGTGGCTGGTGTTCACGTTCCGCCAGTCCCGATAGGAGGTGAGCAGGCCGATGCCCACGTTCACCGTCCCGTCACCGAGGGGGAAGATCCAGCCGTAGCCGGGCAGCGTGGCGCCGTTGCGGTCGCGCACGTCCAGGGCGCTCTCGATCCACGGATCGTCACCGTTGGGACTCTCGAAATAGCTGCGGATGGCCATTCCCTGGGGCCAGGAGCGCTCGCGCCGGCAGCCCAGCCCTCGCCCCACCCGGGAGTTCGCGCCGTCGGCGACCACCAGATAGGAGGCCTCCACGTCGCTGCTCTCGCCGGAGGCGCGATCCAGCACGCGCACCCCCCGGCAGAGGCTGCCGGCCAGCAGCGGCTCGGTGGCCTCGGCCCCGTGCTGTACCAGCGCCCCCGCCTTGCGGGCGTGCTCCAGCACCGCGGCGTCCAGGGTGCTGCGCCGCACCACGTAGCCGTGGGAGGGGTAGATCGGATGCTCGGGCCAGGGGAGTTCCCGGGTGTGGCCACCGGCGACGGCCCGCAGGCCGTCGAAGCGGTGGTAGGACTCGATCTCGGCTCCGAGGCCCATGTCGACGAGTTGCTTGACTGCCCGGGGCGTCAGGCCGTCGCCGCAGGTCTTGTCACGTGGGAACTGCTTGCGCTCCAGCACCACCACGTCGAGGCCCTGCAGTGCCGCCCAGTAGGCGGTGGCCGCGCCGGCTGGTCCGCCGCCGACGACGACCAGATCGTGGCGGTGGGCGATGGTCAGGCCCCGTCGTCGGCTGCCAGGAGTGGTGCCAGGAACTCCGCCACGTCACCGGCGGTCACGTTCTCGTCGAACTGCTCGGGGAGTTCCAGGGTCCCGGCGGCCAGCAATTCGTCCACGAGCGGCGCCAGGGTGGCGGCGACGTCGCTCTCGCCGTGGGTGACCCGCTCGTAGAGCACGACCGCCAGGATCTCCGTGCCGCTCAACTCGTCCCAGTGGCCGGGCATGTCAGCGAACCACCCGGCCTCCCGGCCACGCTCGGGCGAGCCGTACGGATTGCCCTCGCCGGTGCCGTCGGTGGCGATGGCCACCCAGGTGACGTGCTGGGCCAGACCCAGGTTCTCGGGATCGTCGGGGAAGGTCAGTACCACTTCACCGTCGTTCAACTGGGGGCCGGTCCCGCTGCCGCCACCCGAGGCGAGGTGGCAGACCGCGCACTGCGCGGCGTACACCTCGGCGCCGTCGGCCAGGATGCCGGTTGCGGCCCGGGTGGGCTCCTCCAAGGTGCCGACGTACATGAACACCCAGATGGGCAGGAACAGCAGGACCGGCATCACCCAGTAGGGGATCTTGTTGCGCCCCATGGCCGCCTGCACCCAGGGTTTGGGCGGCGGGGGCGGCGGCGCCGGCGCCGCCGGGGGAATCGCCGGCAGGGGAGACGTCGCCGGAGCGGGCACCGCGGGCGCGCCGGCCGTGGCCGGGGCTGCGGGTGCCGCGCCTTCGGGGGGAGAGCCTGCGGTGGGTCCGGCCTCGCCGGTCAACTCCAAGCGTCGCTGGCGCGATCGCTCGAGCAGATACTCGGGTACTTCGGTCATGGTCCTCCGCGCGCGGCTGCAGCCGCCGGCGTGATCCTAGCGTCGGCCAAATGAGGGCCGGTGCGGCCGCTCTCGCGGCTACGGCCGGGATGTCCACAGCAGGCTAGACTCCTTGTGAGCACTTTCACGAGCGCACTTGTTTCGTGTGTGTGCTCGGGCGGCCGGCGTGGCTAACATCGCTTGGTCAACCAGAGGGAGCAGCGTGGCTGAAATCCGGGCGATCGACCTAGCGGCGAAGAGGTTCAACCGCGCCATGGTTGGCAGTTCGGTGCTGCTGTTTGGTGTGCTCGCCCTCTGGCTGGGCATTACCGGCGATGCCGATCCGCCGTACTTCAATGTGGCCTTCACGTCCTCGTGGATCGTGGGCTGCCTGGGGATCGCCGGCCTGCTCGCCTACGCCCGCCGCCGGCCGGTCGGAGCACCCGTGACCTGGGGCGGCGCCATGGTCGGCGCCACCCTGGCCTTCTTCCTGATGTTCTGGATCTACGGCGTGGTGCCGCACTGGTGGCTGGTGTTCGCCGACAGCGAATTGAACTGGCGCGCCGACCGCATGCTGGTCGGTCCCCCGCTGCCCGGCTGGTGGGCGCCGGACCAGAACCTGCTGCCCTGGGCCCTGCCGTTCGATCTCACGTACCGGGTCGCTCGGGACGTCGTCGCCACGGTCATCTACGGCTTCGCGCTGGTGGGCCAGGTGGCGCTGCACGCCATCTGGCAGAACCGGGACCGCCCGCCCGTGGAGGTCCCCGAGCCGGCGTCCCGCTACGGTCGCCCGCTGGTACGGGAAGGAGTTGAGGCCTGATGGCTGCCAACGACGCCAATCCCCCGATGCCGGAGTTCCGCGACGACTACGTCCTCGCCGAGGTCGACTCGGAGTGGCTCTCGGCCGCGGTCAAGCCCAAGCAGTTCATCCACATCGACCAGTCCGAGTGCATCATGTGCGAGGGCTGCGTGGACATCTGCCCGTGGAAGTGCATCCACATGGTCACACCCGACGCCATCGACATGGCCGTCGGCACCGAGCGACCGGGCGCGGATCCCAGCGACCACGTGATCTTCACGATCGATGATGACGTGTGCACACGCTGCGCCCTGTGCGTGGACCGCTGCCCCACCGGCGTGATCATCATGGGCAAGATCGGTGAAGCGCCTCCCGGCGGCGATCCCCACCAGCGCGTGGTCAGCTACGGCTACGGCTACGGCATGCGGCTGGCATAGCGACCGAACGGCGACGAGAAGGGCGGAACGAGTTGGCTCCCAGACTCCCCACAGCAGACGACGTTCGCCGCATGGGCAGCCAGCTCGGCGGTAAGGCGTCCGACCTCATGGACCAGGTCCAGGGATCGCAGGCCTGGACGTCGATCTTCCGGCCCGGGTCGATCTTCCGCAAGGGGTACACCGACAGCCCGCGGAACCGCTCCTACGTCATCATGAACAGCGTCCTGTACCACCTGCACCCGGTGAAGGTGAAGCGCCACGGCGTGCGGGTGAGCTACACCCTGTGCCTGGGTGGGCTCAGCTTCTTCCTGTTCATCCTCCTGACCGTCACGGGCATCTTCCTGATGTTCTTCTACCGACCCACCGCGGCGCAGGCCTGGGACGACATCTACATCCTGCAGACCGAGGTGGCCTTCGGGCTGCTGGTGCGGAACATCCACCGCTGGGGCGCTCACCTCATGGTGCTCACGGTGTTCCTGCACATGGCCCGCGTCTTCTACCACGGCGCCTACAAGCCGCCCCGCGAGTTCAACTGGGTGATCGGCGTGATCCTGCTGACGCTCACCCTGCTGCTGTCGTTCACCGGCTACCTGCTGCCCTGGGACCAGTTGGCGCTGTGGGCCGTCACCGTCGGGACCAACATGATGGGGTTCACCCCCGTGTTCGGCGACCAGGTGAGGTTCGTGCTGCTCAGCGGCGTGGAGATCGGGACGGACACACTGCTGCGGTGGTATGTGCTACACGTTCTGATGTTACCATTTGTTTTGATCATTTTCCTTGCGGTCCACTTCTGGCGGGTCCGCAAGGACGGCGGGATCTCCGGACCGCTGTAGGCCGGTGCGAGGAATCGACGAGCCATGACCGAGGTACCCGAGCACCTGCTGCGGCGCGCCAAGGAGGCCCGCGAGCGCTTGGAGGACTCCGGCGAGTCCGCCGAGGCTCCCGCGGCACCGGACGCCGGCCCGCCGCCCGCGGATCCGACTGGGTCCACCGCGGCCGCCGGCGACGAGGAGAAGATCCCCGCGCACCTGCTGGATCGCTCACGCTCGGCTTCCGAGCAGGCCGCCATGGCCCCGGCGGCGCCGGGCGGACCCGTCGCCCCGGCCCCGCCGAGCCTGCCCACCGGCCCCGGCGGGCATACCCAGCGCCTGCTGACCGTCGTGAAGTCGGGGTCCATCCAGGACGTCAAGGCCATGCCGCAGGACCGGGTGCACGTCTGGCCGCACCTCCTGCTGGGGGAGTTCGTGGCCTCGCTGTTCATCACGGCGTTCCTGCTGATCTTCTCGGTCTTCGTGAACGCCCCCCTGCTGGAGTTGGCGAACGTCAACGAGACCCCCAACCCCTCCAAGGCGCCGTGGTACTTCTTGGGTCTGCAGGAACTGCTGACGATGTTCCACCCCATGGTGGCCGGCGTGACCATTCCCGGGATCGCTCTGTTCCTGCTGATCCTGGCCCCCTACATCGACCGCAACAAGGAGAAGGCCCCGGAGAAGCGCAAGTTCGCCGTCTCACTGATGACCGTGCACCTCATGTTCTGGGCCGTGCTGGTCATGATCGGCTCGTTCTTCAGGGGTCCGGGCTTCAACTTCATCTTCCCGTGGCAAGACGGGCTCTTCTTCGACTTCTGAGGCACGTGCCGTGATCGTCCTCGCCATCGTCATCCCGATCCTGGCCGCCGCGGCTCTGATCATGCTGATCGCCGCCTACCGCCGGCGCGAGGTGCGCTCGGTGGTGGGGCGGCTCTCGCGGCGCACCCGGTTGCGTGACCGGCTGGCACGGCGTTCCGAGGAGGCCACGGACACCGCGCCCACCGGGCGCGAGGTGGAGCGTGCCGCGGTGCTGGCCCGGCGCGAGCCCGACGACCTCCCGGCGATTCCCAGCGACGACGACGCTCTCTGGACACCCCCGGATCCCGAAGAGGTCGGGGTCACGCGCCGGCAGTTCCTGAACCGCTCGATCGTGGGCTTCATGACCCTCAGCATCACCGGGTTCGGCGCCGCCGTCCTGGGGTTTCTCTGGCCGCCGTTCGTGACCGGCTTCGGCGCGGTCATCAACGCCGGCACGGTGGAGAGTCTCAAGACCCAGGTGCGCGACGAGAACGGCTTCCTGAAGCTGCCCGAAGGGCGCATGTGGGTGACGGAGTATCCCGAGGGTGCTCTGGCGAAGGCTCGCGAGACGTACTCGCCCGCAGTCCTGGGTGGCATGGAGGCGGGGCTGGTGGCCCTGTACTGGAAGTGCCCGCACCTGGGTTGCACCGTGCCGGAGTGCGTCAGCTCGCAGTGGTTCGAGTGCCCCTGCCACGGCTCCAAGTACAACCAGGTGGGCGAGAAGCGCGGCGGACCGGCGCCGCGCGGCATGGATCAGTTCGCCACCTCGGTCAACGACCGCGGCGAGTTCCTCGTGGACACCGGCAAGATCATCCAGGGCCCGCCCATCGGCACCAACACCACCAACCAGGAGGCGCAGGGTCCGCACTGCATCGGCGAGGCCACTGAGTAATGCCACCGGTGATGGGCGATCTCGGTGTCTTCGCGGCATCCACCCAGCGGACCATCGGCGTGGTCATCGGGGTGCTGGCCATCGGCGGCTTCCTGCTCTACTGGATCTTCAACTGGTTCGCGGGCCGGGCCGAGACCGGCTCGGAGATCGAGCTGGCGCCCAACCGCAAGCCGCTCCCCGACGACGCGGACATGGAGAGCCGCCGGCTGGATCAGGGCCTCATGGCCGGCCTGGTCTGCATCGTCATCATCGCCATCGCCCTCCCGCTGTACTGGCTGGGTGAACCGGGTCGCCACGACGGCCTCATCGAGGTCAGCGACGAGTTGGCGGCCGAGCGCGGCCACCACCTGTACGAGGAGCGCTGCGCCACCTGCCACGGCTCGGTGGACGGCCCCGGCGGGCTGCGCGACCACACACTGGTGGACAACAACGGCCTCTTCCTGGCGCAGGTGCAGTGGCAGGTGCCCTCGCTGGCGGCGGTCCTGTACCGCTACTCCACCGAAGAGGTCCGCTACGTGATGGAGTACGGCCGCCCGAATACGCCCATGCCGGCCTGGGGCATCGCCGGCGGCGGCCCGTTCACCACCCAGCAGATCGACGACATCATCGTCTACCTGGAGCACGAGCAGATCGACGTGCCCGAGATCCGCCAGCGGGCCCAGGACGGCATCGCCTCGACGGCCCGCCGGATGGCGACCGAGCAACTCGGCGAGGGAGCCTCCAACACCGACATCGGTGCAGCTGCGCAGCAGATCCTGGCCGACGCCGCCGACGATCCGGTCCGGCTGGGCGAGTTGCTGTTCAACAACGCCGCCGACGGCGGCGTCTACGGCTGCGCCCGCTGCCACACGCCCGGCTGGTCCTACGACGCCGACGAGGTGGCCGCTCAGAACCCGCTGGTACCGCCGGAGATCGCCGCCGGCGGCGGCTTCGGTCCGCCGCTCAACAGCGGGGCCACCACCAGGCAGTTCGACACCGCCGCCGAGCACGAGGAATTCATCGCGGCCGGGAGCCGGAACGGCATCGAGTACGGCAACTTCGGCCAGGGCGACGGCGGCGGGCAGATGCCCTCGTTCGGCAGTTGCGTGGCCGACCGGGACGCCGGTGACCTGGAGTACATCAGCCGCATCGAGTTCTGTCTGGCGCACGGCGACGAGGGGATGCTGACCCCTGAACAGATCGCCGCCATCGTGGCCTACGAGCGGCAGTTGTAGCGGGTAAGGCCATGGGTATGAACGCCCTCGTGACCCTCGGCGGCATCAGCTGGGAGCCGGAGATCCGCGGCATCCTGACCGTGGCGCTGGCCTCGGCCCTGCTGATGGGGACCGTCTGGTTGCTGCTGGTGCTGAACACCGGCGTGCGCCTCGGCTCGCTGCTGGCGCTGGCGGGGCTCTTCGGCTGGTTCACCATCATGGCGGTCATCTGGTGGCTGCAGGGCATCGGTTATGTGGGTGACTCGCCGACGTGGGAGTACGAGGGAACGTTCGCGGACCCCGCGGGGGTCGAGGCGACCGGCATCGAGGACGCCTATGTGTCCACGGTGTCCGACCTGCCCGACCCCAACTGCGACACCGGGCAGATCTTCCCGGTCTCCGAGACCGGCTGGCGGTTCTCGCCGCCGGCTCACGGCTGCGGGCCCCGGGCGATCGCGCTGGCTCTGCACTATTCGGGGCCCGATCAGGACGAGGTGCGGGCCGCCGTCGCCACGGTGGACACCGACGGCATCCGCGCCCGTCTGGTGGAGCGCAACGACTTGCTCTCTCCCGAGGATCCCCGCCACCTGGACGAGGTGGCTCTAGAGGCCAAGCTCGACGAGCAGGTGGCGGCGGAGGCCAACCGCATCGACAACCTCTCGATGAGCGCCCTGGCGGCCGCGGCGCCGCAGGTCATCGAGTGGGCGGAGCGGCTCGGCCACGTCGACCTGGGGGATTGGGAGTTGCTGTCCACCGCGGAGGCCGGCGAGGCGGCTGCCAGCGCCGAGGCGTTCCTGATCGCACGCGACACCTTCGCCTTCGTCCCCACGGTGGTCTCGCTGCCCGACGGCAGCGAGGAGCCCTCGGTGAGCCCGCTGTACGTGTTCGAGGACACCTACGAGATCGGGGGCAAGCCAGAACCCGAGGGCGGCCTCTGGTCCCGGGTCGCCAACAAGATCACCAACTCGGCGCGCATCACGCACCCGCCGCACTACGCCGTCGTGCAGGTCCGCCCGGCAGTGCCGAAGGTCCAGGTTCTGGGGGAGGCGCCGCCCCTGCCCGAGCCGGACCGGAGCGGCGACACCTTCTCCATCGTGATGGTCCGCGACCTGGGCGACCTGCGGTTGGTGCCGGCGCTGGTGGCGATCGGTTCGGGCCTCATCTTCCTGACCCTGGTGCTCAGCCTGCACTGGCGCGACCTGCGGTTCCGCCGGGAGCAGGAGGCGTTCGAGAGCGCCACGGCCTAGGCGGGGGAGGTCGGAGTGGGTCAGTACCTTCCGGTCCTCGCCCTCGGAGTGCTGGCGGTCGTCTTCTGCGCCTTGAGCTTCGTGGCGTCGCGCCTGATGGCGCCCCGGCGGCCGACGAGGGCCAAGAACGCACCCTACGAGTGCGGCATCGTCTCGCAGACCGAGATCCCCGAGCGCTTCCCGGTCCGTTTTTTCCTGGTGGCGATGATCTTCATCGTCTTCGACGTGGAGATCGTGTTCCTGTACCCGTGGGCGGTGACCCACGGTGCGCTCGGGCTCTTCGGGCTGGTGGCGATCGGCATCTTCTCCTTCGCCGTCTTCGAGTCGTTCGTGTACCTCATCAGCAAGGGTGCGCTGGACTGGGGCCCGCTGCGGACCCAGCGCGCCGACCCCTCGGTTGACGCCGCCCGCACGACCGCGGGGACGATCCGCCGGGTTCCGCCCGGCGATTCCGAACCCGGGCTGCCCGCAACCGCGGCGGCCGCCCCACCCGGGGGTCCGGCGTCGTGAGCGCCTCCCCGCCGCCCGAGGCCGCACCGCTGGGTCCCGCCCACGGCGGGCTCGCGGAGTTGCCCCAGAGTTGCGCTGTGCCACCGGGCGCCTCGGCGCCGGGTGACGAGCCGCTCGGCGCCGCCTACGGCGGGCTCGCGGAGTTGCCCCAGAGTTGCGCTGTGCCACCGGCCGCCTCGGCGCCGGGTGACGAGCC